>JANNSS010000256.1:0-7973 GCA_031402955.1 Saprospiraceae bacterium | reverse complement strand
CCTGCATCCACATCTTTGATAAAACCGATCACTCCGCTCATAAATACTTGCTGATCATCCCACATGGACAGGTGGCTTCCGTTGGGACAATAGAGGTAGCGACCCTTCTGTACCATGTTACTTTGCTCCTCCATCGCCTTTGGGTCCATCGTATCATGCTTTGCTCCTACCATCAACGTAGGTACTTCAATCTCTTTGAGTCTGTCTTTGATATCCCATTTGGCGAGACGGCCACTGATGCGAAACTCACTAGGTCCCTGCATCATAGTATATACTTCACCATTGACATGTTTCATGGCGCGGTTAAAACCATCTGGCCATTCCTCCAAACGACAGAGGTGCTCCCGATAAAAATGTGGAATGAGTAATTCCATATACCGCGGATTACCGAAATCCTTTTTCGCTTCTATTGCAGTGATCTCTGCGAGCACCTCTGGCTTCATTTGTTTAGCGAGCACTTCATCAGCATACTTTCCATACTCAGGAGCGCTGGCCATCATGTTGGCTACGACCAATCCTTTCAGATGCTGCTGATACTTCAGGGCATACTCCATGGCGAGGATGCCTCCCCACGAATTACCCACGATGTAAAAGTTTGTACTGTCTGCACCAATGGCTTGTCGCACCTGGTCAACTTCTTCTACAAACCGCTCTGTCGTCCAGAGGCTGCTGTCTTTTGGCTGGTCACTGTAATAAGAGCCTAACTGATCATACTCGTAAAACTCAAAGGCCTCGCGCTGGAAAAAAGTTTCGAAACACTCCATGTATTCATGGGTCATGGCCGGACCGCCATGCAGTAATAATATTTTAATCTTTGGATTACTGCCAAATCGTTTGGTCCACACTTTAAACTCACCAACAGGTGTTTGAATGGGAATCATCCGAATGCCCGCAGACTCCACACGATCACTGTACGTAAAATATTTCTCTAACGTAGTTGCTGAAGGATTCTCCTGCCGGGTGCAGGAGCAAATAAAAAAGAGCAGTACCGGAAGGAATAGAAATCGCATTGGAAATAATTTAGAGTTACTTAGATATTCTCCGCAAGCGACAACACCCATCCGGGGTCATTACATGCGTGGTGATGGATACCACCGATCGAATATAACGCTAAATGACTTAACGCAAAGGACTACTGCATCAACATCCGTTAAACCTCCGGATAGCAAACACTGACTTACCTGAAGCGACTACATCAAATCGCTCTTTGCCTTTGGTAGTGTGTACGAGTTGCCATGAGCGGCCCTTGTCACTTGAACGGTAAATACCGGAATCAAGGCTGCAAAAAAGATGATCACCTGCCTGCACAATTCCATAGATAATCTGGTCTGAGGGCAGGCTGACGTCAAGGGACGTCCACGTTTCCCCACCATCAGCAGAAACAAGCAGATCATTTTTTATTCTGTTTTGGATGGAATCCTTATAAGGACTCACCCCTTCAAAAATGGCTGTGACACCGCTTTCAATAATACCTATGTGATATGCTCTTCCAATATTTGTTTCAATCAGATCCCAATGTTCGCCGCCATCGGCAGAACGCAACAATCCCTGAAGCCCGCCGGCAAATAAGAATTTGTCTGCGAGGTGGATGGAGGTCACCATATCCCCTTTGAAAACCTGCTTCCAGGACTTACATCCATCTGCTGATTTGTAGATTCCTGTATCTGATCCAACAAGCACGCTTCCATCAGGAGCTTCCACTAAGGTGCGCACAGACCGTCTTTCCAGGGTATTACCGACATGGATCCAGATACCTGACCCTTGCAATTCAGTAAAGAATCCTACACCGGCGGTATACCCGTACAGGCTTGCCCTGCCTGGAAATATTTCTTCAATCCGCTTATCCGGAAATATTTCCTTATGCCATACAGGGTTGGAAGCATATCCATTCTTTTGGAAAAGACCATAAGCTGTATTAAAGAAGAGCTCACCTCCGCTGGTAAAGAGCATCCCGCTTTCGATATCCTTTGGAAGACCGGCACCTGCATCGTTCCATGTCTGACCACCATCGACGGATTGAAGGATCACATTTTCAGCGAAAGGTATTGCATTACTACTCATCATCTGCTCTGCTTCCATAGTTATAAAACTCGCCTTTGTGGCCCGGAGTTGAGGCTCATCCTGCTGCTGGCAAGAGAACAGAATTACAAAGAGGGCTGCTAAAGTGAAGATACGGATGTGCATGGTTTTGTGTTTATACATGAAAAGATGCAACAAAAGTATGGTAGCCAGCCAGACACTTTTGTTGCAGACTTGTTACAGAGTTGTCAGAGACTTGTTATTGGGGAGTTGAATCGGGATGCTATGTTTTTAACAACCTCTATATCCAACACTAAACTCAAACTCCTGCTTCACTTTTGTGCCAGTTCCGTTCTCGGCTGGTTTCCATTTTGGCATTTGAGTTATCGCCTTGAGAAGTAGCTCATCGATTTTTTGATCACCGGATGTTGAAGAGAGTCGGGCGTTAGCGATTTCTCCGTTTTCATTGACTGTAAAACTTACGATAACCTGCTGAAACTCCTTTAAAGCGGATTCAGGAATCTTATTCATGGCGTTCTTCTTCAGGTATTGCGTCATTGGCTCAAGGCCGCCAGGAAATTCAGCTTCGTGTTCAGGAATGATGGATGCAGTATAATGTAAAACGCGTACATCAAAATCCTTGGTTATAAAGTTTTTTGCTCTATATGTAACCTCTAAAACGATATCATCGCCCAGGCTTGCACTCTTCAATAGATCCCTCTGCGCCAGGGTCAGGGTGTCATTGATGTGAATAGCATGCACAACCTTATCCCCGGAGACTACGGTTATCTCTGCTGAAATATAGTCCGCAATCCACGAGACAGGATAACCATCAATCAGGTCACTCATGGTGCTGGCGTTGTCCAGTTTTTCTTGTTTGACGGGATGTTGGTAAGTACCACGAATATCGAATGCCATATCTTGAGAAAAAGCTGAGACAAAAATCAATACTAAAAGTGATGTGAATATTCCTTCTTTCATTGTTTATATATTGTGCATGAAGATAGCCGTTAATATGAAGCAAAGATTATACGCAAGGGAAAGAGATCCTGTTACAGAGTGGTTATTGAGTTGTTAGCGACTTGTTAACCAAAGCTATTCTCCTCACCCCCTCCGGCACAGCTCAATTAGAGGCCGGGTATTTTGTCATTGTGCTACGGCTAATATCACATTATGCGTTTTTTGGCCAGACTCGACGTAACGGTATGCCTCTACGATCTGGTCTAACGCATACTGCCTGTCAATTACCGGACTGTATTCTCCCTTTTACACAAGTTCCTTCAAAAAGCTGAGTACTTCTATATCCATGACCGGAATCGGAAATAAAACCAGCTAACCCCCAAGTAATGGTGTGAAAAGTGCAAAAAATATATTCCCTGCATTCTTCTCCAATTCAGTAGACATTTAAATTCCTTTCTCCGTAAGCAAAGGCTTGCACTGTTTAAACGAACTCTTACCTACTGCGTCAAAGACGAAATGAAACCTGGTATCCGTCTGCAGAAAACCGCTGTAAGTGACCCCTACCCATGATAACTTCTTTTGATATATCTCATAAATAAATTTTTATTCTATTGAATATCAACAGATTAACGCATATTAAAATAAAGGTACTGCTCCTTCATAGGTGCAGCTTCCACATCTTCCAATTTTGACGTTCGTCCTCAAATTGCCTGGAAATTCATTTTTGTTTATCCATTTAGCCTTTTTATTAAACATTTAATTCATTCCTGCGTTAAACCTGACTCGTGCAATAAAAAGAACTCAGATATCATGCAAAAAGAAATTTCGATTTTAACTTCGAGACTTTTGCTAGCCAGCATCCTGGTGTTCTCTTCTTGCGACAAGAATGATGATAAGACCTATGGTGATCTAATGGTAGTGCATGCCTCACCTGACGCACCTGGTGTTGACCTGCGGATAGACAACATCAAGCAAAACTCAGCAGCCCTAAACTTTCCAATTAATACCGGATACCTGCAAACAGAGACAGGCACAAGAAATGTTAAAGTAAATGTAGCAGGGACCTCAACAACTGTAATCAACGAAGACCAGGCGATATCAGCAAATATGAGCTATTCTGTATTCGCTGTAGATTCTGTTTCTGTTATTTCGGCCATTGCACTTTCCAATGATCTTTCAGCCCCAGATGCAGGAAAAGCACATGTATGCTTTCTACATTTTTCACCCGATGCTCCTGCTGTGGATGTAGCTGTTGCCAGTACTGGTGCTGTCGTATTTGGAGATGTATCGTTTAAAGAAGCTACTGCATTTACATCGCTTGATACCGGAGCGTATAATCTTGATGTGCGAGTAGCTGGAACAACTACAGTAGCTCTTGTATTACCAGCCACAACTTTACAGGCAGGTAAGATCTATACCGTGTTTGCAAAAGGTTTCCTTGGAGGAAGCGGTGCACAGACAATAGGTGCTGAGATGATCGTAAATATATAATCCTATTTAAAATATAAAAAAGCGCATTTCATAAATATGGGCTTTTTTAAGCAAGCTGTAATAGGGAAGACTACACAAATCCCAGGAAAATAGCTACTACAGGTGGGTATCAGTTCAAACCTGATCCGTCAGATTATACCAAATGAACACAATTCGCAAAAGGGAGATAATATTCTCTTTTATTAAATAGAATCTAAACTCTTTAAATTTTGTACTATTTCAAAATAGTACAAATAGCAAAACAGAATTCAATTTTTAACTTTTCATCACAAACATAAAAATCATGTATTTATGCAATTAACACTTCTCGAGATTCTTCCCATCTCAAATGACAACTATGTGGCCTTTACCTTTTTTATTGGCACCATGGCCATGCTTGCTGCTTCGGTATTTTTCCTATTTGAAGTAGGGAATACAGACAAGAAATGGCGGACATCAATACTCATTTCAGGGTTAATTACCCTCATTGCTGCCGTGCACTACTATTATATGCGTGACTACAATCTCGCTACAGGAGAATCACCTACTTTTTTCCGCTATGTTGATTGGTTATTAACCGTTCCATTAATGTGTGTTGAGTTTTACTTAATCACCAAAAAAGCTGGAGCAAAAATCGGGTTGCTGTGGAAGCTCATTATTGCTTCCGTATTTATGCTCGTCACGGGGTATATCGGTGAGGGAATTTTCCCTGCAGAGAAACAAAGTTGGATATGGGGATTTATTAGCGGTTTAGCTTATTTCTACATTGTCTATTTAGTTTGGTTTGGTGAAGTAGCAAAACTTGCAAATAATGCTGGTGCTGCTGTAGCCAAAGCAAATAAAGCGCTTGGTTGGTTTGTATTAGTAGGTTGGGCTATTTATCCGATCGGCTATATTGCAGGTACCGAAGGCGGCTTATTCGGTATGCGCATCCTGGAAGGATTATCAATGGACATTGTTTATAACATTGGTGATGCAATTAATAAGATTGGTTTTGGACTTGTTATCTATGTGCTGGCCCAATCCGATAAGAGTACTTCAAATTAATAAAATAAATTAGCGGAAGTAAAGCCGGGAAGAGGCTTTGCTTCCGTTATTTTTTTTAAAATAGCAATAAGTATGATACGCATAGTGCTAATCGTTATGGGTATTTCATTGCTGTTATTTCAGCAATTTGGTACTCAACTATCTTCACAGACTCAGTTTTTTATTTTTCTTGCCGGCACCATACTTCTTGGTGTCCCGCATGGTGCTGCTGATGTATTAGTAGCCAATCAAAAAGCGGAGGATGATCAACAACCGTTTTCACGGAGTTGGTTCCTCCTCATCTATATTTCCCGTATTACATTGTTTGCAATAACGCTTTGGTTATTTCCGCTGATGGGTATTTTGGTATTCATTTTATTTGCGGCTTATCATTTTGGTGAAACAGATCTGTATACGTTTCAAACAAATACGTTTGCCGGAAAACTATTTATCATTAGTTACGGATTGGTTATCCTTGGTGTTATCCTGTTACCTCATTTTGAAGAAGTAATGCCATTGTTTCTGCAATTTGAATCAGGCGTGAAGCACGAAACATTTATTCAGTGGATTAACAAGTACAGTTATCCTATTCTTTCCATACTGGGTGTTTTCTTTTTTGCCTGCACATTTTTCTATTTCGCCCGAACAGAAAGTCAGTATTCAAAAGGTGAGTTTATATTGCAATTTGCATTTCTTCTTTTTATTTTGTATTATCTGCCTATGCTTTTGGGATTCACCTTTTACTTCATCGTATGGCATTCTGTTCTTTCCCTTAAAAATACGATTACCTATCTCAGGAAAGATAATTTATTCTCCTCATCGGTTATTATTAAACAGATTTGTGCCTACAGTTTGCTGGCAATGTCTGGCATATTCATGTTTGGACTGGCAGGCTATATTTTTATGGATTCCACTAACATGATTCTATATGTATTTCTTGGACTCGCCGTTCTGACGGCCCCGCACATGCCGATAATGCATAGTATGTATTGCAGTATCCGTTCAGGAAGAACCGTGATGGATTAATGGAATCTTTTTTAGGTTTTAACCTTTCATTTCAAACAAACAACATTTGGGTTGTTGTGCCCCGGTAGGTTTTTTTCTTACTCCGGCCAGGCCATTGGCTTTTTTGGTGGAGGTGCTGTGCCCCTATTCACTACTTGCACGGAGCGGAGTCGAAGTATGCCCATTCACTGCCGTCGCTACCTTCACTCCGATCAACTCAATCGCACGCATCAGCTTCTCATGCGACAAGCCTGCGTTGTCCATCTGGAAAGTGAATCTTGAAATTCCCCCAAGCGCTTCACTATGTCTCAAAATTTTCTCTGCAATTTCATCGGGTCCTCCGACTAACAGTGCACCTAATGGCCCATTCTGTGCATCGAATGCATATTTAGTTACTGGCGGCCAGCCTCGTTCCCTGCCGATGCGAGTGAAGGTCTCAGCATACCCCGGATAATAATCAGCAACTGCTGCTGAAGTAGTCTCTGCTACGTAGCCGAGTGAGTGCAAACCAACTTTCAACTTATCAGGTGCATGACCAGCTTTTTCACCAGCCTCTCTGTAAAGATCAATAAGCGGCCTGAAACGATGCGTCTCACCTCCAATGATCGCTACCATCAACGGGAGGCCTAAGGTGCCTGCGCGAACAAATGATTGCGGTGTACCCCCTACTCCAATCCAGATCGGAAAAGGATCTTGTAATGGCCTTGGATAGATCGCCTGATCAACTAACTGCGGTCTGAATTTTCCTGACCAATTCACTATTTCATGATCTCTGATCGTCAATAACAACCCCAGCTTTTCCGCAAACAACTTATCATAATCTTCCAGCCTTAATCCAAACAATGGAAAGGCTTCAGTAAAGGAACCACGACCCACGACCATTTCAGCTCTTCCACCGGATACAAGATCCAGTGTAGCAAAGTTTTGAAAAACGCGCACAGGATCCGCTGCACTCAAGACCGTGACCGCACTCGTCAACCGTATCTTTTTAGTACGGCCTGCTGCTGCCGCCAGTAAAATGGTTGGCGCACTGTCCATAAACTCCTTGCGATGATGTTCGCCCATGCCGAATACATCAAGACCCACACGATCTGCATGCTCAATCCTTTCCAGCAACTCCGCAATCGACTGTTTTCTCGACGCAGCAGAGCTGTTCGCCTGGTTGGTGACCGCTGCAAAACTGTCTATTCCTATTTCCATGATTACTCCTTGTTAAGGCTATATTTCTTGCCATCAGATGGCAAAATAAAATCAGATTACTAAATGCAAAAGTACCATCTATTGTTGCAATGGAAGCTTATAGGCTTATGTGCTTATCGGCTTATAAGCTTATAAATCAATAAGCCTATAAACCCAAACTGCTGGCGGCGAGAACGCTATCCAGCGGCAACACCCAAAGTAACACATCAACACATAAACCTATAAACATATCAACCTATAAAAATAGGCAGGAGCGCATTTATAAAGAAGTAGGGACAGGACGCGTCCTGTCC
>JANNSS010000255.1:0-15601 GCA_031402955.1 Saprospiraceae bacterium | reverse complement strand
GATTGACGGTGGTTCATTCGACGACTGTCAGATTCAGTCGATGAGTGTTAGCCCTGCTGTGCTCACTGGCTGTGGTGTTTTCCCGGTCACATTGACCGTCACAGATTGGTGCGGAAATTCAAGTACCTGTATGACAGCCGTGCAAACGATAGAAAGTACTCCACCAACGATCAATTGCCCAACAAACCTGACCATTACAGCTCCTACACAGGCACCTTGCTCAATCGTTGTAAACAACATTCAACCTTCCAATATCTCAGTCGTTTGCGGACCTGCTACTGTAAATTACAGCATCACCGGAGCAACATTTGCCAATGGTCTGAATAATGCAAGTGGTACCATTTTCAACCAAGGAGTTTCCACGGTAACCTATACCGTATTTGATGGTTGTGAAAATATGTCGACTTGTTCTTTCACTGTGACCGTTTTGTGCGAAGGGCCATCCGGTGAATTAAACTTGTCTTGTGGAATGGCTGTAGTGACATGCTTCCCCGGATTTAATCAACCGAGTTATCCTTGGTCTCAAATCAATAACACGGCTCCGGTCATAGGCTTGAAGGATATCAGAAACACATCAACAGCGACGCCGGGATATAATTGGAATGTCCAGATGCAAGCCTTTTCGCAAGGCAATGCGCAGAATATCGGCCAGGTGTTTGGATTGGCTATTGATAACCAAGGTCGCATATATACTTCCTCAAGTACGATTTATGGTAGTGCAACTAACCTCGGACCTTATGGATTTCAATGGGGGATAGGTGGCCCCGGTGGTATTTACAGGTTTACGTACAATACAACTACGCTACAATGGGATATGGATCTTTTTGCTTCTCTCCCCAACACCGGTAGTGGTCTCGGCAATATCACCTATGACAGAATACATGATCAGTTTTTTGTAACCAATCACGCTGATGGCTTAATCTATAAAATTCAAAATTCTCCGACAAACACCCAGGGAACGGTTGATGCCATAAAATACGATTACCAGGGTACTACTTATTTTGCTGGAAAACCAGGCTATGTAGCATTGGGCGAAAGGCTATGGGGTATCGGGTACAACGAAGCAGATAACAGAGTTTATTTCTCGGTATGGAGTGAGGATAATCAAAGGTATAGTTCGACGATCGCCAATGAAATATATTCGATTGGTTTAAATGGGACAGGATCTTTTCTGGCCAATTCAGATCAAAGAAAAGAAATCATCATGTTGGATTACCCAAATCCATTTTACCCCAGTGCTTCTAACCCTGTATCGGATATCGAATTTTCTGATGCAGGAAATATGGTGATAGCTGAAAAAGTAATGTTTGATGACTGGGGAGATGTGTCTTCTTCCCAGCCAGGTGTGTTGGCCCACAAAGCAAGGATTTTTCAGTTTCTTGGTACTTCCTTAAACTGGATTGCACAACGAGTACATATCGGTAATGCTGAGCAAACCGCACCAGGATCGCACAATAACTCAGCAGGAGGGGTGGATTTCGGGTATCAGGACATAGATACATTCGGCATATTATCCGGTTGTGATAGTTTGATATGGGGGACAGGCGATGCATTAATGTACACCAACAATAACCAATACACCGGCACCGGGGATAGAGTGTACGGCATAGCAGGTATGCCATCGAGTGGCAATTCAAATACAGCTTGGAGTTCTACCTGGGTAGAAAGCAGCAGCCTATATGTGGATTTGGATGGTAGCCTGGCGAATGAGGAAAAAACAGAAATAGGGGATGTTGATATTTACAATTGTGTCTGTCCTGCAAGTCCTGGCTACCCCTGCGATTCACTCATGGTCATGTATGATGCGGTTTCATCGCCTAATGATTCGCTCTGTTGTTATTCGGTGGATTTCAAGAATCTTGAGGGTAACATCACCCAGATATGCGCTAATCTCACCACGTCAGACTGGATATTTAATACGGGCTCCCTTCTGCTTGCAGGAGGCTACACATGGAATACGATCAGCACAACGCAATTGTGCATAGGTCATCCCGGGGGTATACCACTCGGGCAGTTAAATGACGTCCTCACCTTTTGTCTTGCTGAGACCTCTCCCAATGCGGCACCTGTTCAGCAAATCATTTTTAATTGGTTTTCTGCCGGAGCGGCAGTGTGTAAGGATACCATCGAGACAGAGTGCGATCCTCCGGCTCACCAGGACACTTGCCTCGTCATCTCCAACCTGGAAGCGGATTGTGTGGACGAGAATGACCTCGAATATTGTGTCACTTTTACGGTTACCAATCCTAATCCTACTGACGCATACGCCCTGGTGCTTGGAGTGCTACCTCCCGGATTTGCGTATGGTGATTGTGGTTGTGGTGGGTCACCCTATGGAATCGGACAATACCAGTTTAGCGGATTCCCTTTGATTCCAGCTAATTCAACGCAAAATTTCTGTGTGAAAATCTATGCTACTGCACCAATACTTTCGCCTACTGAAATCTGTTTCAAGGCTTCATTAGAATTTGGGGAGGATTGTTGTTCCTCTACAAAAGACTGGTGTGTAGAACTTGAGCCGTGTTGCGATCCATGCGAAACTACCTTTGTCCAGGTCAATGAACTTGACAGTTGTTGTTACTCCCTGGATTTTCATTACGATTGTGATTTCGGTTTCTATACGCATATTGATATTGATATTCTTACACCAGGAGTTTCTTTCGGGTGGCACGCGAATGATCCCAATTGGGGTGTCTGCACGACTCCAACGCTGGATCATGTATGTATTCAACCCCTTGTAGGTAATATTCCTCCAGGTGTCATCAACAACCTGTTTAGTTTTTGCCTGACGGATATCAACATGCCATCTGAGATTCCGCAGCAGGTACAAATCACCTATTGGACCACAGGCAGCAATGGACAAGACAGTATCGCCTGTGATACGATTCTGGAATTTGATTGTCCGAATCAATCGGATACTTGTGTATTTGTGACTAATGAGGTGATCGAATGTATTCCGGACAGTATGAAGTATATGATTACGGTGACTGTCCAGAATCTTTCAGTTCCTAATTTCACTGCCTATAATCTTGGAATCATCGGCCCCGGAATTTCTCCCAATCCAATTCCACTGATTCCGCCATTGCCAAATGATGGTTCTACCAGGACAGTTACGTTTTGTTACACCCCTAACCCATGGCCGGACGCTGATGGTCAATTATTATTGATCTATAGGCTGAAATCCATCACCGGTGATACGTGTTGCAACGGTAATCAAACTTTCATAGATACGCTGATATTGCCACCTTGCGAGGACTCGTGTGTCTGTGGAATATTTTCCGATATGGCTTTTCGATTCGAACGAGGCCCGGGACAGCCTGTGACTTGTGGAGGGCCGCACGTATTATTGGAATGTCCACCATCCGGATACAGTTATACCCTCAGCGGAAAATTTGTATGCCAGGGGACTGGTTGCCCTCCGGATGCTCCACTCAATGCGCAATTGGAAGAACCAAATGGTACCATAACGATGATCAGCAGTCAGCTGGCCAGTCCTTATTTTGGAATACCGATTTCCAATTTGTATTTGCAGCAATCTGGGGTTTATACCCTGACCCTGACTGGGCAATGTGGTTCTCAGACCTGTGAATGTGTGATCAGGTTTCTGGTGGACACACCATGTACGGATGTATGTCCTTGCGATCCGGATGACATCATTGATTTTACTTCGCGGGTGGAACGAGGCTTTGCCATGATCCAATCTGAGAATTCGTGTACGGTATGCTTCTCCCCATTAGCCCTCAATGATTGTGAAACGGTAGAATGGTATTTAAATGAACCTATAGGTGCAGCCATAGGTTCAAGTATCGGAGCCCGGTCTTTTTGTTATGAATTTCCAGCACCAGGAGATTATAATGTAGTCATGGACGTGTCGAAGAAAAAAGACGATGGCAGCAATTGTGATAAGAAAGAAAGAACCCAGGCTATTACCTTCAATTGTTTGAATTCGCCGGAATGTGTTACTTCCGTTTTTGACAATCCAGGTTTCAGTGAGGGTGCGGTAGCAGGTGGATTAAATTCAGGCGGAATGTCCAGAGGTTGGAATGCCATCTCCGGTCAGCCGGAAGTAATAGCAGGTGAATCGGGTAGTGCAGATAGCTGGACGATCCAACTATCTGGTAATCTGGACACGTCAGCTGTTTTAACCAGCATGGAAGCCATTTGCCTTGACAAAGGTGTCGGTAGATTTACTACAACAGTGAAAGGTTCTAAATCCAATACAGATGACAGAATATTTCCCGGCACATTGAAAGTTTTTCTTGGAAGAGGATGGAGTTTTCCGCCAGTCTTCAATTTAAATGAATGCGATGGTATCAATTGTTTCGAATTGGTTTCTATAAATCTACCAACTTCAGATTCAGCTGAATGGATCAATATTGAAGTGCCTTATGATCTGAGCGCGTGGGATGCTCTTGACGACTGTGGTGGGGCCACGAGCGTTATCGTCAGGCCTATGATCTATCTGACCAATGCACTGAGCAATGATCAGGGTGGTGAGGGTACGTATAGCTATGTACAGCTCGACAATTTCTGTTTCAATGGACTGATCGTGGCAGTAGAAGAGCCTTTAAAAGGCAAAGACTTCCACATCTACCCCAATCCGAATACCGGTGAGTTCATAGTTGAATTATCGGAACCGGCAAAGGCGGGTATGTCTTTAGTCATCGTTAGTCTAACAGGACAAATACTTTTTGAACAGCAAGCAGTAGCTGGAAATGTAATCCAAAATGTGGAGTCAAAGGAATTGGCGGAAGGTATTTACTTCCTTCAAATAGCCTCTGCTGGTCGCGTCATGTCTGTGGATAAATTTGTAAAACAGTAATCGTCGGGGGCGTATTGCATCCGCCCCCAAATATTGGATTTCTTTCGTCTGGGGCGGATGCAATACGCCCCAGACGAAAGCATTCCATATAGCTGGCGGCGAGAATAGTTCGACTTCGCTCACTACGGCGCGCCATCCAGCGGCCATTTCCAAGTAGACCCATCAACTTATAAGCCCATAAGCTAATAAGCCCATAAGCAGCCATTTCAATGCCTTTTCAAGACTATTCATACAATCCGCACGAATGGACACTTAACGACTTACCCAAACCCGGTTGTTGATACGTTGTCAATAGACTGGAGTAGTGTGGAGATGGAAGATATTTCGTTCACTATATTGGATTGCTTTGGCCGCGAACAAAACGTAAACTCATCTAGACAAAACGCAGGAGAAATAAAAATAGATGTTGATCATCTGATCCCAGGTTCATACTTCATTAAGATATTCTCAAATAATGGAGCATGGAAGGTCCTGAAATTCGTAAAAGTATAGTTGCTGAAGTGAAGTAAAAGCCGTTGGTTCAAGTGGCGCCTACTGCACCATCAAGTAAATCATCGCTGGTTCAAGTCTTCTTGACTTGAACCTAATATATTCTCGTCTTCAGACGAGCGGGATTTCATTACAAGCATCAAGATTAGTAAATGCAGCGAGGACGCTGACTGTGAATGATTTTTACTCGAGACATGTTCGTAATACTCCTGCCGTCCGCAGCCGCAGACTACGAACAACATTTGTTTTTTTTAAAAAACAAATGTTGAATTTTTCGTTTTTCATTTTTCGCTTTTCACTTTTCACTCTTCACTTTTCACTCTTCACTTTTATAACCTGCTTGTCGCTTAATACTCTCCTGGTGCACCGCAGATAAATAATTACTGATAAACCCTTCACTCAGGCCACGTTCCCTTCCCATCATTTTAGCTTTTTCAAGGATCTCGTTCCATCGCCTGACCTGCAGGACAGATATTTTATTATGCTTCTTATGCAGACCGATTTCTTCACTCAGTTTCATTCGCTGGGATAGGAGGTTGAGCACTTCCAGGTCTATGCCATCTATCTGAAGACGTATGGAGTCCATGTACTCTATAAAGTCACTGTCATCGGTCATCTCGCGTTTGAAGTCGAGTTTGTCGATCAGTAACTTGTAAGTCGCCGGCGTGATTTGCTGCATCGCATCACTTAAGGCATTGTCCGGATCACAATGGGTCTCGGTCATCAGGCCATCGTAGTTCAGATCAAGGGCATACTGTGCCACATTGAGCAACTCACTACGATTACCACAGATATGACTGTTGTCACAAAACAAAGGTATCTGTGGCATCCGTCGGCGCAATTCAATCGGAATTTCCCAGTAGGGTTCATTCCTAAACATTGTTTTCGCATATGTGGAAAATCCCCTATGAATAGCTGCTATTTGTTTAATCCCAGAGGCCTGCATGCGTTCGATGGCACCGATCCATAATTCAAGGTCCGGATTGGTTGGATTCTTAAGCATTACCGGTATATCCACACCTTTCAGCGCATCTGCAATCTCCTGCACTGAAAACGGATTGGCCGATGATCTGGCCCCTATCCAGAGTACGTCGATTCCAAAGGCCAGCGCTTTCTCAACCTGTTTGGCATTGGCTACTTCAACTGTTGTCCGAAGTCCTGTTTCTTCTTTCACCCTCTTTAACCAAGGCAAGGCAACAGAACCTCTGCCTTCAAAGACACCAGGTCTGGTACGTGGTTTCCATATGCCCGCCCTGAACAAGTCAACATCAGCATCTGCAAGGTCACGGGCGATGGTCATCACTTGTTCCTCAGACTCAGCACTGCAAGGCCCTGCGATCAGAAATGGTCTGTTATCCTTTTTCAGAAACAGGGTAGTAGGAGAGGCTTCTATCTGGTTGAGGATCATGGGAAATGCCTTGCGCTTAATGTCTGACTAAAACGTAAAAGTAAAGCAATTGTTTGGCTGCAGGTTAGTCGTGAGACGTGAGACGTGAGTCGTGAGTGGGGTATCGTGAGTGTTCAGCATTTAGACGTAAGAAATTAGTATTCAGTAATCAAAGGTGAGTTATACTTTTACCTGTCGTCAGGAGACGACTTTACAGAGAGATATGAATAGAAAAGGTTTGATGATATGGTTGCGAAGTTGCAAACTTCGCAGAGCGATATTTTTACTTAATCACGCCTCACGCCTCACGCCTCACGTCTCACGCCTCACGTCTCACGTCTCACGTCTCACCTCTCACGCCTCACCATTAACTCTTCCCCGGAACGGGAAGAGGAGTCACTCCTGGTGCCCGATGCAGAAACTCATCATACAACAACGTCTGCCTCGATTCCATCGGAATATTCCATCCATCAATAAACAAATGCTTGATAGCCGTCGATGTTTCGAATGGATCTCCTGTGGCAACAAAGAGGTTCGCCTTTTTACCCACTTCGATCGAACCTATTTTATCTGCAACGCCAAAAATTTCTGCTGGAATAATGGTCACCGCCTTGAGTGCTTCATCACGTCCCATACCATGGGCAGCCGCGAATCCGGCATTGAACGGAAGGTTTCTCACATTCTCTGCCTCATTCGTACGAAGCGCAACTTTTACACCTGCCTTTTGCATCAGACCTGCATTTTTATAAGCCTGGTCATAAGGATCAGTATCCCGGGTAGGCATGGACATCACAGGTCCGGTAATTACTGGAATCCCTGCTAAAGCTATTGAATCAGCAACCCGCCATCCTTCTGCAACACCTGTCAGTACAGCCTTTATCTTTTGCTCCTTTATCCATTTCAACGCAGCCAGAATGTCAGATTCTTTGTTGGCCTCAATAAATGCTGTCATTTCACCTCTGAGCACCGGAACCAATGCATATAATTCAGGATTGTACTCAGCCTTACCCATGGTGGCGGAATCTATAGCGGCATAGGTGCGAACTCTTTCCCATGTATCATTCAATTTCTTAACAGCTTTATCACCGTCCTTCTTTATGTCCTCATCAGATCGCTTGTCATATCGTCCCCTTCTTCCTGAGGATGGAAAATTTATAACAATAGCCTTAAAGCCGGCATACATCTGCTCCGGTGTATATCCCTGAAGATTGATCAATGCAGCTGTACCCGGAAATAAGCCACCGGATGGATAGGTGATGACAGTAGTCACGCCACTGACGCGAGTTACAGGAATCAGCACACTATTTGGATTGACAGCCGTCAATGCATCCATCTCCGGTGTGAGTTCACCGAGTTCATCATAGTCCTGTGTCAGTGAAATGGATTCTATCTCCTGTAACCCTAATCTTGTACCTCCATCCACCATGCCTGGATAGATCGTCAGGTCTTTGCAATCAATCACCTGTGCATCTGCAGGAATGGGCACATCAGGCCCCACGGCTTCTATGATGCCATTACGGATGATGACCGTTGCATTTTCAAGTCTGCCTTTGGTCACGGTTTCAACAGCTGCATTAGTGAGCGCAAACGTGCCAAACGTTGATTTTTCAACCTGTTGAGCATATACTTCCAACGAGGCAGTGCTGAAAAGTAGAAAGCAAAAAGCAAAAATATTTTTTTTCATAACCGATAGTAGATCAATGACGATGTGAAAACATAAAATCAGTATCCCGCATGCAACCATCCACATCCTCCTGCCCATAATAAGTTGGGGTTGATTCTTCGGGATCAATATAGAGGCGCATATCAGCAGGATCATGAGCCTTATCAAAACGCACAATGCCATCAACAATCGTGACCTGCGGAATGGCATAGATCGATAATGGATGACCGGAGAAAATGGCAAGATCTGCGTCCTTACCTGTTTCAATCGAACCAACTTTGGTGTCTATACCCAACTGACGTGCAGGATTAATGGTTATCAAAGCAAGTGCTTCATCGTCTGATAGATCACCATAGCGTTGTGTCTTTGCAGCTTCATGGAAGAGATGGCGGATGAGTTCACCGCTATCACTGTTGATGGAGGTGACCACACCATTTCGGGTTAGGATGGTGGCATTGTAAGCGGTGGAGTAGTATACTTCAAATTTATACGCCCACCAGTCAGAAAAGACGGAAGCCATAGCTCCGAAGGCGGCCAACTCAGGTGCTACTTTAAAGCCTTCGTTGACATGTTGAAAGGTTATTTTCTTTACGCCAAAATCTTTGAGTACACGTAAGAGCATGAGGATTTCATCAGCTCTGTAGGAATGGCATTGAATGAGGATCTTTCCATCGAGAATATCCGCCATAGTCTGGTTTCGTTCATTGTATAAAGGTGGAGTGGCATTCGGATTTTTCTTTTTATCAGCCTCATAGACAGTCCATTTTTCTTTATAAATCAGGCCTTGCTGGAAAGCATCACGGATCACACGCTCCACACCCATGCGTGTTCGGGGTTGAACTCCACGTCCTTCACCATGCACACGCATCGGGTTTTCACCTAACGCAAATTTGATCGTACGTGCCGCTCCTTCAAACTTAAACGCCGATGGATCCAGGACACCATATCTGTGCTTAATCGTTTGGCACTGTCCACCGATTGCGTTGGCTGATCCGTGCATGGCATGTGAAGTGGTCACTCCACCAGCAAGGGCGCGATAGATGGAGAGATCAAAGGGATCAATAGCATCACCAACTTTTACTTCTGCTGTCACAGGATGTGTTGCTTCATTGACTGCATCGATTGCGATATGAGAGTGTGCATCAATAATCCCCGGCATGATATACTGACCTGTTGCATCTATTTCTTTGATGCCGGCAGGTGCTTTTAAATTCTTGCCGAGTCCGGTAATTTTTCCCTTTTGGACAAGGATGTCTGTTTCTTCAAGGGCCCCTTTGGTAATCGTCAATACAGTTCCATTCCGGATGATCAGATCCCCTATAGGAGCCTGAGCCTTCATCAAGAAAGCACTGAAAAGTAAAAGGATATAAATGGTATGTTTCATATCATCAGAATGTGGTAGGTGGATTAATTTGGTTTAGAGGTTCGTGTGCCAGTAATCGGGAATGAACCGAAATCACCTACGGTGACCCTACCTTCAAACGTTTCGCCATTTAGGGTGAGGTCAAACTCAAGCTGTACCAGTTGACCACCCATATCAAAATCAAAAGTGAAGGAAACAGTAGTTCCATCGATAACAATGCCTTCCAGTTCATCATTGCCACTGGTGATATCTTCCCCTGTCATGGTGCCTGTCAATTCGCCGGCATCGTCCGTAAATTCAAAAGTACCTTCTCTTTTCTGGTCAGGCGACTCGATCGTATACGACCATGTTCCTTCGAGCAGCCCAATGGAAGTATCAGCACTTTTAGTTTTTCCTTTTTCCTTTTTCTTTTCTTTTATTTCATATTCGTATAAGGTACCTTCCACCACCATAAATTTAATGGCAGCGTCTTTTTCAAAAAGTGGTTTGGTGGAAACGATCACATTGGCCATTTTTCCGACTTCGACCGTCCCGCAATATTTTTCAATACCCAGCAGACTGGCAGGTTGTGTCGTCAGGGCTTTAAGCGCTGTTTCTGCTAACAGTCCATTTTCAATCATCGTGGAGATGTTCTTTGAAAAGTCTCCGGTTTTCACACTCATTGTACCGAATGAAAACGCAACCCCGTCTTTCGCTAAAACCCCTGCCTGACTCTGGTAAGCTTTAAGACTCTCAGCGCGTTTCTTTTCAAAAGCTTCTTTTTCCGGATCGGTTTTACTTGAATCAAGTGATTCTTTTGCCCCTAAATCCCCTGAAGGGGACTTCAAATCTACTTTAGTGATTGTTGTGTCTTTCGCTGAATCTTTAGGCGCTTTGACCTCTTCCGTCTTCTTATCCGCCTTATCTTCTGGTAAGTCAAGGGACAACACAAGAGGTATTGTCCCTGATTTAAATTGGTCTTTCAAATACCAGGCTTCCTGAGCATCGGTGATGATCATGCGCATGCCCAGCTCTTGTTGCAAGGCAAGAGCACGACTGATATCTTTTACTTTGGGAGCCCGGAAATAAACCGGCATCTCTTTCTTTACAACCGGCATCAGCGCTTCATGGGCCTGGTTGTATTTTGGCCGCGATACCAGTGTTGCATTATCATATGATGATTGATGAGCCACAGACTGCAATGCATTGTGATATAATTCACGCCACTTGGCCATGATACCGATTACCGTTGAAGGATAACCTCCACCTGCACCCGTCCACTGACCAAACACAGATATATCCTCTTTCCACAACATCTGGTCTGCTTCTTTTCCGGATAGGACTATTACAGAACCTTTTCCAGGGAGCATTTTTCCTTTTGGCACCACATGCGCAATAGCAAACCCCTGGGCCCTCCAGTCAGTAATTGATTTTTCTTTAGGATCAAAGGAGGTCCTAACGTTTTTGTATGGTGTGATCCCGGCTTCTTCCAGCGGAGGATTACCATCGGCATCAAAGGTGGGTCGTTGGCCGCCCCGGTTACCCTGTCCTTGCTGGTTGCCACCTTCATTTTCAGATTCCTTGATGCCTGTAGATGAGAAGGCATCAATGAAAGCAGGATAGACATACAAGCTGTCAGCATCAATGCGATACGCATCGGCTGGGATCTTCAGGTGGGGGCCCATCTGTGTGATCAGGCCATCTCTCATCACCACTGTCGAAACAACAGGTGCTTTGCCTGGTGATGCCACTACGCTGGCATTGATCAGAGCAATACAGCCTGTAATCTGTGGGAGATCATCATCCAGGGGTTGGGCAGATGCCAGATAAGCCAGTGAAAGAACTAGAACAGGTAACAGGAAAACTTTCCTCATCTATAGAACTGCTTAAAATAGTGCAGGCGCAATTTAGAAAAAGTATTTGTTGTAAGAGAGTGATAGGGGTGAGAGAGTAAGAGGGGGAAGAGAGTGAGAGGACTTTTTTGTTTCTCATTAAGAATCCTGGTAGAGACGCGATTAATCGCGTCTCTACCAGAATTCTTAATGCATAATCCTTCGCCTCAGCCTCAGCCTTCGCCTTGAGTTTATGCTCCTCGCCTAAAATTAGGCGGAGTAAAACTCAGAATTTCTCCTAATTTTGGCCAATTGCTTGATTAATCAATTCAAAACAACATCAACATGAATTTTCCAGACGAACTTAAATATACCTCCGAGCACGAGTGGGTCCGTTTTATCGATGAAAGCACCCCTGATGGCCGGCCGATTGTTGTTGTAGGCATCACCGATTTTGCACAGAGTGAGTTGGGTGAGCTGGTGTATATCGAGGTAGATACCATCGGTGAAACTGTTGCCAAGGATGCCGTTTTTGGAACAGTAGAGGCAGTCAAGACCACGTCAGATTTGTTTATGCCTTTGAGCGGTGAGGTGCTTGAATTCAACGCTGCCATTTCCGAGTCAGGAGGTGATGATCCAGGATTGATCAATCACGACCCTTATGGCAAAGGTTGGATTGTCAAGATCGCATTGTCAGATGCAGGTGAGATTGACATGCTCCTCGGCGCTGTTGCGTATAGGGAGCTTGTAGGCGCTTAGAAGGGCAAGGAGCAAGTCGAAGCGCAGCGAAGATCCCGCCAAATGCACAGCATCTGTAGCGGGAGAGCAGGGAGCGGATCGTTTCGACTCCGCTCAACGTCCTGTACCTTTAGTATGGATTCTGAATCAATGGTATTGAGTAAACTTTTCAAGGGTAACAACTTGAAAAAGAATACAAATTCAGTCGTTCCCTAATTCTCACGCTCTCACGTTCTCACGCTCTCACGTTCTCACTCTCTCACGTTCTCACTCTCTCACAAATGTCTCCAGTTGCCGATAGCCCAATCATACGTTGGCTTCCTCCTGTACTTTGGGGGCTAGTCATCTTCGTCCTATCCCTGATGCCCGGCGGTCAGGGCAATATGCTGCTGTTTGGTATCCCTCATTTTGACAAAGTGGGCCATTTCGGAATGTATGCCATTTGGGCTTTCCTGATATTTATGTCGCTTTCCGGTTATCCACTCCTTTCCAAAAGAAAGGCTTTCTGGACATCCGTTTTACTTGGGGCATTCGCCGGGGTGGCCCTGGAATATGGGCAGTATTTTATGCATCAGGGTAGGAGTTTCGAACTGGCGGATATGATTGCAAATGCTTTCGGTGCTTTGATTGGAGCCGTATCTGGGTTCTTGTATTTCAGTAGGAAAAGCAGGTAAAAAGGAGCTTTTTCAAATAGGGATTTGAGCAATCCATTGGGATATGGAAGCCAAAAATCCACAACTTTTCAGATTGATGATTTTCGACATCGAAATTTAGTTAATTGTGCTCCTAACCAGCTCTAAATCAACAACTTAGGACAGTGTGGCACACCTAGGTGTGCCACACTGTCCTAACTGTCTCTCTGTCAGTGCCTTAGAGGCACAATTAACTAAATTTCAAATCGCCCCTATTTCTTTGCTGGAAATTCAACCAGGAAGCATGGAAAACCCCACAGGATGAGCGGGTTTCTTAGGTCCCTTTTATAATGTTGGATTGGTTGCTGAGCGCTTGCGAATGCAAGTCTGAAGGATGCCTAGGCATTGGCAATGCAAAAAGTAACATCCTGTCTAAAACAAGGAAGCCAAACCGGTTTCCCAGCTTGGCTCACTAATTAGGCTATTCTATAGCTGCCTCTAAATGGGTGTGTTAGAGTTGAGCAACCTTTTTCATTAAACCTGATTTCAGGTTGGCTGCTTTATTGTCGTGGAAAAGATTCCTTTTCGCTAATTTGTCAATCATGCTCATGACTTTAGGCAAAAACTTGGTTGCCTCAAGTTTGTCAGTCATCTCACGTAGTTTCTGGATAGAGGTACGTGTAGACTTCTTGTAATAACGATTGCGCAGGCGCTTGATAGCGTCCTGTTTGATCCTTTTCTTGGCTGATTTATGATGGGCCATAGTTTCTCTCCTTTAAAATGGTTGGCAAAGGTAATGTTTTCTGTGATACACGTACTACTTTCCCACAGTTTTTTAACTAATTACAGATTCTACATCGGACGGGCTTAGGAGCTTAGGGGCTTAGAAGGTTAGTGTCTCTCACGCTCTCACGTTCTCACGCTCTCACGCTCTCACGTTCTCACGTTCTCACGCTCTCACAAATTTACGTCAAATAATTGACTATATAATAGTCAATTATTTGACGTAAATTTGGTCTATGTACGACAAGGCAGTACTCCATCTTGACCTCGATTCCTTCTTCGTGTCCGTCGAATGCCTTCGGGACAGCAGTCTCAAAGGCAAACCCCTCATCATCGGGGGCATGGGCGGCCGGGGTGTGGTAGCCTCATGCAGCTATGAGGCCCGGCGCTATGGAGTCCACTCCGCCATGCCGATGAAGATGGCACTTCGCCTCTGCCCCCAGGCCATGGTGCTGCGGGGGGATATGGATGCGTATACCAAACACTCCCAACTGGTATCCCAGATCATCGATGACCAGGCCCCCGTATTTGAAAAGGCCTCCATCGATGAGTTTTATCTGGACCTCACCGGCATGGACCGCTATTTTGGCTGCTATAAGTGGTCGGCTGAACTGCGCGAACGCATCATCAAGGAATCAGGGCTCCCCATCTCCTGCGCCCTGTCCGTCAATAAGCTCGTCTCCAAGGTCGGCACCGGTGAAGCTAAACCTAATGGCATGCGCGAAATCCCCACCGGCGAAGAGCGCGAGTTTCTCGCCCCACTGTCTACCGGCAAGATTCCCGGCGTCGGTAAGGAGACCTACAAAAAACTCAGCTTCATGGGCGTGCGCACGATCCGCGTACTCCGCGAAATTCCCCACCCACTGCTCGACCGCGAGTTTGGCAAGATGGGCCAGTACCTCTGGGAGAGCGCCAATGCCATCGACCGCCGCCAGGTGATCCCGTACAACGAACAAAAATCAATGTCCAAGGAACGCACCTTCAGCGAGGATACCCTGGATATGAAATTTATCCGCAGCATGCTCGGTGCCATGGTCGACGAACTCGCTTTCGACCTCCGGCAAGACGCCCGCCTCACCAGTTGTATCACCGTCAAGATCCGCTATGCCGACTTCAACACCTTTACCAAACAGCGCCGCATCTCGTATACCGCCCAGACCCGCACGCTGATCGCCCATGCACTCGAACTCTTCACCGATGTCTATGAACGCCGCCAGCTCATCCGGCTCATCGGCATCAAGTTCAGCGGCCTGGTCAATGGCAATATCCAGCTCGACCTGTTTGATAATACCGAAGAAGAAATTTCCTTATTGCAGCAACTGGATCATATCCGGAGACGATGGGGAAAGGGATCGGTCGGCTGGGCGAATTTTAGCACAAAGGCTAAGGCTAAGGACTGAGATACCAGATGCCAGACTCGCAGACGCCAGACGCATGACGTTTGGAAAGAGATGCCAGATGCCAGACGCATAACGATGAAATGCCAGACATCAGAAGCATTTTTTTGATTTGTTTTCAATTTTTCAAAAGGGTTTATTTATTTTAGCTAGTGAAAACAACAACAGAATATTGAATTTCTGTTGAGATTTATTTTGTCACCAGTTAAAACAAAAATCATGAAAAGACACAACTTTAAAGAGTTGCATATTTGGCAGCTCGGCATGGACATTGTAGATAAAATCTATGATGTTACAAGTGCTTATCCCAAAGAGGAGTTATTTGGGCTATCCTTACAAATGCGAAAGGCTGCGGTTTCAATCCCCTCTAATATAGCAGAAGGCTGTGGCAGAGGAACTGATCCCCAATTAGTACAATTTTTAAATATAGCCCAAGGGTCTGCATTTGAACTTGAGACCCAGGTTTATATTGCAATAAGAAGGAAGTATGCTGATGTGAGCACACTTGAATCCATC
>JANNSS010000254.1:0-16825 GCA_031402955.1 Saprospiraceae bacterium | reverse complement strand
TGAAGGCCATAAGCGGTATTATAACTACCGGTGGTATTGGAAAAAAGCGCCTCTTGTCCGTTGGCCGTATTCTCACTTCCTTCCGTGTTGGAAAACATTGATCCATAGCCGTTGCTCGTATTGTTGTATCCGGTTGTATTGGAAGGAAGGCTATAAGATCCGATGGCTGTATTGCCTGGTCCGATAGTGTTTGAAAAAAGGGAGACGGATCCCAGAGCGGTATTATTAGCCCCTGAAGTGTTTGAAAAAAGGGCACCAGCTCCGTTAGCGGTATTGAAGGCGCCGCTGATGTTGGATTTACCGGCATTACTACCTATAAAGGTGTTGTAGGCACCGCCACCACTTATGGAATTGAAGCCACCTGCATGAAGACCCAGAAAAATATTGGAGGTGTCGTCAGCATGAAGCCAGAGTAAATCATTGCCGAGACTGTTGCGCAACTTAAACAGAGGAGAGGTGTTGCTTTGTGTCGAGTGGGCATCGATGATCAATTGGGAAACATCTGCAGAGCCTTTGATATGGAGTTTGCCCCCAGGCGATAAGGTACCTATGCCAACGTTTTGAGATCTTAACCCAGTCGTAATGAGCATTAGACAGGTAGCAAATAAAATAAGTATTCTCTTCATAACCCTTTGATCATTTTATAAAAATGTATTGAGAGAAGCAGTCGCTTCCAATAGAAAAATACAACAGGCAGAAAGGGGATATTCAGGCTATCGCACGAACGGCGGGTTTCTTTGTACCAAAGGTTATTTTGATATACGTAATTACCCTATCCAAAATGCGTAATCGGCAGGTTTTAAGTGATGAACGGCAGAGGAAAAATCATGTTGGTCATCAGGCGATCCTTCAGTTGTTTGCACAAGTCGCATATATGAATTATAGAAGTAACTTAGACACCGTGATATAAATGCCTATGCTGCCGCAACTTCGTTTTTACAGGTTTATATATTCATTCTTACTCTTCATGACGGTCGTCCCGATCCTTCATGCCCAATATGCGGAGGAGAATTTTATCCGGCATACCGTCAAAGAGGGTTTGAGCGATAATAATGTCACCTGTATTCAGCAGGATGACCGGGGATTTGTATGGGTGGGCACAGAGATCGGGTTAAACAGGTTTGACGGGAACCAGTTTAAAAATTATTACCAGGGCTCACCTGACCAATTTCTTCTCTCATCCAATATTCGCAAGCTGATATCGCTGGATAGGCAGCGGTTGGCCATCGTCACCTCCAACGGATTTCAAGTTTTGAATACAAATGATTTTTCCAGTCAGCATTTTGTTATCCAGGATAGTTCTGCATTTGTGACCATTCGAAACAGGGTATGGGATCTTAAAGAACTTTCAGATGGAACTTTTGCAACGACTACTTCCTCCGGATTTTATGTCTTTTCCAAAGAAGGATCCCTTTCATTCCGTCACGATGCCTATGGCGTAAGTGACATTGGAGACAAACGAATTTTTTACGGCCGAAACATTTTTTCCATTCCGGGTAATGAAATGCTCATCTATATTCAGGTAAACGGACTTGCTCATTATAGTGCTGATCAGAAGGCTTTTCAAGTTGTACAGGAAACGGAGCAAAAATGGAAAGCTTTTTTACACCCACCGGAGACAGATGGTGGACCATGGATATCAAAATCTCAGATCAGCGATGATGAATATATTTTTCTCCCGAGGAAGGACAGTCTCATTTATTATAACTACAATCTGGATAAACGGGTAGCCTCTCCACTGCCTTTTCACTGGGTGGATGAATTCTCCTGGGAAAGCAATGTGACGATGCTCGATGATTCAACGTTTGTCATCAATGGAGGGTACACAGGATTTCATTTATTTTATCTTGATCGGCAACGTGGAACTATTCGTTGCAACCCCAATAAATTTCTTGGAACCTATAAAATCAATTCACTCTTTCAGGACACGGACCACCGCCTATGGGCAGGTACTACCCAAGGTTTATTGCAACAAAAAGTAAATGCTGCGTTTATCCAAAAACATAATTGGCCCGTAAGCGATTTTTCTAATATGGGATATGTGGATGGACTGATGATCCGCGACAAATTGTATCTCGGAAGGCATTCCCGTGATGCCGGATTAATAATAATTGACACCTTGTCCATGCAAATCGAAACGCAAATTGATTTTTATGGTAAAGAGAATGGATGGAATGAAATATTTTCGGTGCAAATGTACCATCCCGATACGTTGTGGCTGGGATCGTACAACGGACTTCTATGGTTCGACATTCATACACATGCATACGGCAAGGTAGCAGAGCAACAAGATTTGCCTCCTGAAATGGAAGGAATGCTTGTACTCAAACCGGTGCATCAGGATGGATATGCCTGGATGGTTAGATGGCTCAATGGCGTCGTAGCGCGATATCATATTTCGACAAGGAAGTTTGAAATATTTACGGCGAATACCAAACCTGCATTACCCTTCAATGAAGTGAAGGATATCGTGTATGATGGCTATGGAGACATTTGGGTCAGTGGACATTCCCTGGCAAGATGGAATACGCGGGAAAGTTACTTTGATACGCTCATTACGGTATATGGAGGCACCCATAAATATAATGATGATATACTCGTAATCTCAGCAGATGCAACGGGATCTTTGTGGTTGCATAATGCGGAGAATGGCTTGCTGGAATATCAAATCAAAAAAAAGAAGTTTATTCCCTATGGAATGAACGATGGCCTTCCCTCCGATGTATTGAGATGTTTCAGCCCCATCGTCGATGATATTCTCTGGATAGGTAGTCATAATCATCTCACCCGATTCGATACCCGCACAAAAAAAATGGATGTGTTTGGATACCAGGATGGCTTGCCGCAACGTAAACCCATCAGCAGGAGAATGATCCTGAGTGCCGATGGCACACAATGCTTTATGTTTTACCAGGATGAGGTCATTCAGTTTCCGATACACCCCATGCATCACCGGGATCTCAGCAGTGAACTGATGATCCATGAGGTGGTGGTCAATAATCATCAATCTTTTTCATTTCCGGGTAGCAAACTGAAATTGCAACCGGGAGACAATAACGTATCTGTCTTTTATACAATCGTCGATTTTGAAGGAGGACATAATTATCAATTCGCCTATAAACTCAATGATGCGGATACCTGGAACAGTTTAGGTCAGCAGCGACATATCAACCTCAGCAATCTATCGTCCGGAACCTATACACTGCAACTCAGTGCAACAGGAAAATCAGGGGAACAAAAAGTAAAAACATTTGTCTTTGTCATCGCCCCGCCGTTTTGGATGAAAGGCTGGTTTGTTGTGGTTTGTATTGTGGCTCTTTTAACCCTGGTATATTTATTTTACAAGTGGCGCATTGGTCAAATCAGAAAAAGAGCTGATTTGGATAAATTGTTATCTCTGACTGAAATGAAGGCGCTTCATGCACAGATGAATCCACATTTCATCTTCAACAGCCTGAACAGTATTCGGGAGATGATATTGAATAATGAAAACCATGAAGCTTCAAGGTTTTTGAGCAAATTTGCTCACTTAATCAGGATCACCCTGGACCAGTCAAGACAGCAGGTGATCTCCTTGCGTAACTCCATGGATTATATCAACCGGTATGTGGAAATGGAAAAAATAAGAAATGCCCGGTTTGGTTTTTCCATGAGCGCAGACCCCATGTTGGAACCGGATGAAACAGTCATGCCGCCAATGTTGATCCAGCCATTTATTGAAAACGCGATCTGGCACGGCACTAACGGGGATGGTAAAATGATTGATATTAGGGTGACATTTACAAAGCGTGGTGAACTCATGGCCTGTATCATTGAGGATGATGGAATAGGAATTGCACATTCCCTTGAACGGAAAAGTAATGGTGATCAACACCAGTCGGTTGGTATTGACAATATTAAAAACCGGATAGAATTATTAAATCAGAAGTACGAAATGAAAAGCACTATCACCGTTGAAGATAAAGGTAAATCGGGAAATGGTCGTATATCAGGTACGCTAGTGACCATTACCTTGCCCCTGGAAATGATAGACGCATGAAAGGAATCAAAATCATATTGATCGATGATGAACCAAGAGGACTGACTTCATTGCTGAAATTATTAGAGCTCAATTGCCCGGAAGTAAATGTGATGCAATGCTGTTCAGGTGCTGAAGAAGCTAAAAAGGCAATTGCAGCATTGCATCCCGAACTGGTTTTCCTGGATATCGCGATGCCAGGGAAAAATGGGTTTGAATTGTTGAAAGAATTGCCTGAGATCAATTTTGAAATCATATTTGTGACGGCACATGATAATTTCACCTCACAGGCATTGCACTTAAGCGCAGTAGACTATCTGCTCAAACCAGTAGATGAGGATTTACTGGTAGATGCTGTAAAAAGAGCGGCCAAAAGAATCGGTGACAAAAGCGGAAATCAGCAAATAGAAACATTTCTACATAATATGGTCAATAGAGGTTCAGACCAGAAAATGAAACTTTGTATACCATCCATGAAAGGATTCCAGGTCGTAGACATTCGGGATATCATCTACTGTGAGGCCAGTAGTAATTACACTAATTTTTATTTTACTAACCGGAGCCTGATTTGCGCCTCCAAACCTATTCATGAATATGAGACGGTATTGGAGGACGCGGGGTTTGTACGTACTCATAAATCTTATGTTGTCAACCTTGAGCACATCAGGGAGTATGTGCGTGGAGAAGGAGGGAGTGTTATCCTTTCTGGCGGGCAGGAAGTTGAAGTGTCGCGACGAAAGAAGGAAGTTTTGATGCAACGGATGAAGGAGCATTTTAAGTTTTAGGTTGATAGGTTTAAACGTGATCGACAGTTTATATCATTAGATACAGGGTTTAGTTTATGGTCCTTGCGGACCATAAGTTTAGTGAGTTTAGTTTTCTTTAACTCAGCCTAGGCCTTTGTTTTTGCGGGCAACTCACCCCCGGCCCCTCTCTTTTTGCCAGATGATTAGCGGTACGTATTTGATCTTCTGAAGAGAGGGGGGTCATGATCTTTCAGAAGACACAGATTATTCTTTTTCTTTAAAGAAAAGTTTCCGTGCACTCCCCTCTCTTTTTTCGAATCTCATACGTACACAAGATCATTTTTAAGAGAGGGGCCGGGGGTGAGTTATCCAGGAGCATAAGGGGGGGAGGTATGATTTAACAAACCGATATGATTGCAGCATGGCGAATAGCGATTTAAAAATCAATTTTAAAAACTTCCTTACCCTTAGCCTCCGCCTTAGCCTTTTTTAATACTTTTTTACCCTTATTGCATCTTCCTTGATGATTTGCCTGAATTGAATTGTGGATTTTTGTTCCGGACGGGTATACAATCTACTGTGCATTGTATACCTTGGGTAGATCACTCCTGATTTAAACATGGAAATGAATTGAGATTATTCCATTTCATCCGGCTGTTCATCCTGCTGTTGGTGCTCTTGACTGGTCAGTTGATGGGCCAGCAGGCAACAGCCGCCTTTCAATTTCTCAATTCAGAAGATGGACTCTCCCAAAACCATGTCTTTCACATCATGCAGGACGCGGAGGGCTTTATGTGGTTTTCCACGATGGGGGGATTATCGAGATTCGATGGTTTTACGTTTAACAATTATTATCATAAAGAAGGGGACAGCACTACCTTAACCTCTTCCTATATCAACGCTTTTTACCAGGATCGATCCGGCCGTTGCTGGGTGGTGACACAATCGGGATTTAACTATTGGGATCGTCATACCGGAAAGGCACGCAGGTACTATCACGATGAAAAGAATATCAACAGCCTCGGTCATAATCTTACCCGTGCTATCATTGAGGATAAGGATGGATTTCTATGGATAGCCCATCAGAAGGGATTGGATAGGTTTGACCCATCCACGAATCAGTTCAGGCACTACTTCAATGATCAGTATGGGGTGGCGAGACATGCAGGCGCGCTGGCCATCAGCAGATCTGGAGATGTGTGGGCAGTAGGGGTCAAAGGCCTTTTCAAAATTGACAACCAGCTGGATTCCTTATTATTTGTCAAAAAACTTCCTGCTTCGTCCGACACACCTCCTCACGAAGGCAGGGACCTGCTGATCGACCATGAGGACAGAATCTGGATGAGTTATAAAAATGGATTCGTTCAGTATTACCCTCAAACAAACTCCTATGAAGTCTTCAATACCGGTCCGTTTTCAAAAGGAGTGGTCAAGCTCCTTGCGCTCAACAGCAGCACTTTAGCAATAGCTACCACCAGGGGAGGACTTGTCTTCTGGGATATTGAAACAAAAAAGATAATGGCAAACTATGTTCATTCTCCTTTTGATGAGCTTAGTATTCGCGGACTTTCGATCTACACCATGTATATCGATAAAGTAAAAAACATTTGGCTCGGTCTCTTTTATGGCATCAGTGTTACAAATCTTGAAACAGAACGCTTCAGGTTTATCAGGCATGAAGCGGGTTTCGCCAACTATGCCAATTTCATCCTCAGAGTATACCAGGATGCGAAAGGAGGTATCTGGAGCCATACGATGAATGGCCTGTATTATCAACCTGATGTCAATACCAGGGCTGAAGAATTTATCAAACCTCCTTATTTTCTTCCCGGCTATAAAAGCATCGTTGGACTGACGGGTGATTCACAGGGAAATGTATTTCTGGGCTATAAGGAGGTTGGTCTGTTCCGGTATTCAAATAAAGATGGGCATCTCACCCAGCTTGATGATGGTTCCAGGATTAGGGCCTCAGATTTACTTTACTTCCACGCTGATCTTCTCGATGATCATTTTCTCTGGATATGCAATCCGGATGGGTTGTGCAGGTGGGATCAAGAGAAAAATGATACCACGTACTTCAGGCCTACTGCCCTGAACGCATCCTTGTCCACAGATGCCGTCAACCGCGTAACCCAGGATGACAAAGGCAACTTGTATTTCATTAGTTCAGGGAGAATATGCAGACTGGATTACAAGAATGCAATACTCGATACGTTGCCATGTCCTTTTCGAATCGAAGGTACTGTTCAGGGCATAGGGATAGGACAGCATGTATTTTGGATAGGCACCAAAGAGGCTGTATACCGATATGACCTGACTACAGCACAATGCAGCAAAATAAAAACACGTAATGGAACGGACCTGAATAGTGATGGATTAACCGTCGATATTCATGGCCATGCCTGGTCAGCATCCGGCAGACAGGTATCAAGGATCACCGCGGATTCAATATGGCAGTATAATTCACCGACCGGCTTTGTATTTGGCATAGGGTCAAGGGCGGCAGACGGGCGTGTGCTTTTCGGAGGAGATAATGGCGTGATCGTCATCGAACCGGATGCTTTTTATGTCGATACCACACACCCTAAAATTGTTTTTTGTGGAATAGATGTCGCCAATAAAAGGAAACAACTACTATCCGAACCGGAATATGTAAATGAAATTGAACTCCATCATACGGATGATGTATTTACCCTGCACTATGCACCACTTCATTTTATTCATTGGCGGGGTATCACCTTCAGGTATCAGTTGGTTGGTTTTGATAAAGACTGGATAGACGCCGGTACGAGCCGTTCCGTAACCTATACCAATCTGCCGCATGGTCAATATACTTTCCGGGCCATTGCTATCACTGAGGATCAACGGATATCACGAGAACCATTGGAAGTCATCATCACCATCAAACCCCCGTTTTACAGGTCGGTTTATTTCTATTGCCTTCTCGTATTATTGACCGGAAGCATTCTTTATGCAATCTATGTTCAACGACGTAAAACATCCAGGCTCAAACGAGAAAAAATCTTGGCTGAACAGGAAGCTGCTTATAAGAGTATGTTCCTGGCCAACATGAGTCATGAGATCCGCACACCTATGAATGCCATTATGGGGCTCAACAATCTATTAAGGATGACGCCAATGAACGATAAACAGTTGGAATATACCAAAGCCATCAGCGCATCCTGTGACAACCTCTTATGGATCGTCAATGATATCCTTGACCAATCAAAAATAGAAAGCGGCACGTTTGCAATCGAAAAGAAACCCTTTGATCTGGCCGGCATACTCCACCAATTGGAAGTTCTCTTTAAACACCTCGCCGAAGAGAAAAATCTGGCACTGACCTTCACACAACCGGATGACATACCAGCAATCCTATCAGGGGATCCTGTTCGATTGGTTCAGATATTGTCCAACCTGTTGAACAACGCAATTAAATTTACAGATGCAGGCTCTATCCGTTTAGTGACAACCATTAAAAAAGAGGACCATCAACATCTGAACTGTACATTTACGATCACCGATACTGGCATCGGCATACCCGCGGATAAGGTATCCATGATATTTGAAAGCTTCCAGCAGATCAACGAGAAAGTGATTGCAGGCAATCAGGGCACCGGGCTTGGCCTCTCGATCGTCAAACACCTGGTGGATAAAATGGGAGGCACGATTCTACTTCATTCAAAACATGGTATCGGGAGTGAGTTTATGGTCACATTACCGTTTCAACAGCAATCACAGGTTGATCAACGTGCGGTAGATATTCACCCCTCCGCTATTCTTAAACCAGGTCTTCGAATCTTGTTGGTGGAAGATGCACCCCTCAACCAGCTAGTTGCCACGGAACTGATTAAAAAATGGTTGGTTGAACCCATGGTGGACCTGGCGGAGAATGGTGAAGAAGCATTACAAATTGTTCAACAACATACTTATGACATCGTATTGATGGATGTTAAAATGCCGGTGATGGATGGCCTTGAAGCTACCCGCAGGATTCGTAATCTCCAGGATCCATTTTATAAGACGATACCTATCGTGGGACTCACCGCCAATGTCATACCTCAACAAATAGCGGAATGTATGCAGGCTGGCATGAATGGATTTATTGCCAAGCCTATCCGACAGGAAGATTTTATGCACACGATTACAGAACTTATACCATCATGATTGATATGCAGACATTGCGATCCCTTCTGGATGATGAAGAGCTCGTCCGAAAATATCTCCAACGGTTCAGTATCGATATACCTATACTGATCGTGCAAATGCATCATGCATGTGATGATCAGCAATGGAGTCAATTGTCCATACAGGCACATACCATTAAATGCCAGATGCAATATATCAATGAACCCATTGCTGCCGGGTTAGCGTATGAGCTTGAAATGATGGGCGCCTCATCTTCACCGGAGCTTCATCAGATCGGTAACGTGCTCAAATGTCTCGAAGATCAATTAAATCGTATTCTTGATGAGGTGCATACCATCACCGGATGATCATGCGGTAACCGGTACCATGAATATTGAGAATTTCAATAGCAGGATCAGCTTTAAGATACTGTCTCAGCTTACTGACAAACACATTGAGGCTTCGATCCCTGAACAGATGCTCTTCTTTCCACAATTGTTTAAGCACCGTATCGCGATGAACAACACCCTCCGGCGCATTCAGGAATAGCAATAATAATTTTGATTCTAATTCACTCAGCTTATGAAGGGTCTCCCCCTGCAGTAACTCACGGACCTCCGGATAAAAAAGAAAACGGCCAATAGTGTATGATGACTGCGGGGACGATGAAGCAGGATGGGCTTTTATGCGTCGCAGGATAACCTGTATCCTCAGTACTAATTCCTGCAGACTAAAGGGTTTGACAATATAATCTTCAGCCCCGTATTCAAATCCGCGGATACGGTCTTCTTTCTCCGTCTGTCCGGTTAGGAAAAGGAAGGGTACATCCGGCTTGAAGGCTACCATCTCACGTGCCAGATCAAAGCCGGTCTTCATCGGCATCTGAACATCCAGCAGGCACAGATCAAAATGATGATTGCTGAATATTGTCATAGCGTCAAATGCATTATGACAAAGTATGCAGTGCATACCCCGCGCTTCGAGATACTCTTTGACCAACGGGCTCAGTGTGAGATCATCGTCAACGAGTAGGATGGTCGGTGTCTGCATCATGCAATGTTCATATTATTGAGTAGGATGGTCATAAGACTATACCTGAAACAAATATACTCGTTAAAATGCCATCCTGATTTTCAATTCAAATCAGAATGGGTCCCTGAGCTTGTCGAAGGGTATGATATGTTTCTGGATCTTATTCGTGCTTCTTAGGTCCCTTGGCTTGTCGAAGGGTATGAAGAAGGCTATGATATGTTTCTGGAGCTTATTCGTGTTTCTTAGGTCCCTGAGCTTGTCGAAGGGTAGAAAAAGAGCGCCCCCTGTTTTTTGCACCCTCTTCGCACAGCGAAGAGGGTGCAAAAAAATGTCTGCGCTTAATTCCCTTCGGCAAGCTCAGGGACCAAAACTACTAACTGCTAACTGGTTTCGCTTTTATCCTTTTTTACACTTTTTAATATTTCCGGAATACAAAGTATCAGCTGGCTGGATCAATTTAGCAGAGAGGTATATTTCTATGTTCTCCCCATGATTCATCACGACTTCTGTTTTTTCTTTATACAAATCATAGCTCTGCCAATGAAACACTTTCTTATACTTAGCGCTGTCTTGTTCCTGACTCACTTGCTTCCTGCGCAAGGCGTATCCGTCAATGGTTCAGGGGCTGCTCCGGACACCAGTGCCATGCTCGATATACAGTCAACGGCCAAAGGCATCTTGATTCCCCGCATGACCAGTGCGCAGCGCACAGGTATTGCAATGCCGGCAACAGGCTTGCTGGTCTATGATACCAATTCGGCCAGTTTCTGGTATCGCACAGCAAATGCCTGGGTGGAACTAACCGACAATTTTCACGGACTGCGTGATGCTGACCATGATACACAGGTACAGGTGGAACAGAGCCCTGATGAAGATGTCATTCGATTTGATATTGGTGGAGCTGAAGCGATGGTCCTTGACCGGAATGCGCAGGGAGCTACTTTGCTGGATATAGGTCCTAACCTCGGTCTCATCATCGGAAGAAATGCAGGAGTGAATTCTTTTGCGGGATGGAACACATTTCTCGGACCCAATGCCGGACAATTTAATACCTCAGGCCAGCACAATGTATTCGTAGGCTATCGCGCGGGAGAAGATAATACAGCACAAGACAGAAATGTATTTATCGGCCCGGAATCCGGTGCTAATAACCAAGGTGGCTTTAATGTCTTTGTCGGATCCCGGACTGGGTATGTCAATTCCACAGGAGTCAGCAATACATTTTTAGGACACGAGGCGGGTATTCAAAATACAACCGGATTTAGGAACACATTCGTTGGCTCTGTTGCCGGACACAATAATGAAATCACAGATGAAAATACATTTGTCGGTTATGGCGCCGGATATAATAATGAAGGAGACCGAAATACATTTCTTGGATATGACGCTGGCATGGCCAATCGCACCGGATTGTACAATACGGTTATCGGAGGTGAAGCAGCAGGTACGAACCTTGGCAACCGTAATATGGGTAATGGTAATACCATACTGGGGTATGAGGCGGCTCAATCTGCAAATGGGCTCACTGAAAATGTGCTCATGGGCTATCGAGCAGGTTATTTTATGGAAAGCGGATTGCGAAACATATTTATTGGCGCCAATGCTGGATTTAATACGCGAAGCGGATATTCAAACCTGGTGATTGGTGCCAGCGCTTTCAGAACCAATCTGACCGGAAGCAGAAATATGGCCATTGGTGATTCGTCACTTTATTCCAGCACAGGTAATGACAACATGGCTCTTGGCTTTAAGGCAGGTATGGATAATACATCAGGATCCAGCAACACTTTTTTAGGGATGTTTGCCGGTACTAATAATACCACAGGTGCACAGAATGCATTCATCGGCAGAGATGCCGGGATGAGCAATACGACGGGCTCTTACAATCTTTTTGCTGGCAGCAATGCAGGGCTTGCAAACTCCGATGGAGCATACAATATCATGCTGGGGATATCCGCCGGATTTCGCAATGAAAGTGGAAATGAAAATGTATTTGTAGGCAGTAACGCAGGACAATACAATTTAGACGGGGTATCTAACATTGCCATCGGTCCTCTTGCTGGCGGCCAGAATAACAATGGAAACAGAAACATTGCGATAGGTGAAAAAGCATTGGGTATCCCTGCCAGTATCCCGGTTACGATAAGTGATAACATCGCCATAGGTACGAATGCCGGATTTGATGCAGAAGGAAATGCAAACATCATCATCGGCAACCAGAGCGGTATCTCTATAAACGGCGCCAACAATGTGCTTTTAGGTAACAATATCATCAGCTTTGGAATGCAAAATACTTACTTGGGGAGTAATACATCGGCCAGTTTTATTCCTACGCCTGTCGGGGCTACCGCGATCGGATATGGCACCACGATTGTACAGGATTATTCAGTTATCATTGGAGATGCTTCAGACTTCAACGTAAAAGTGGGTATTGGAACAGTTACCCCTCAGGCAAAACTTGACATTATGTCTGAGTTAGGAGACGCACTCAATGTGGACGTATCTGGTGATGACGCCTTATCTATTCCATTCTCTGGAGAGGTGATCGTTGAAAGCGAACTTCTCGTCAATACCACTAGCGGTAAACCCGGCTATAAAGTAAGTGTTAATGGAAAGATCGTTTGTGAAGAAGTACTCGTACAGGCTTCTGAAGACTGGCCCGATTATGTTTTTGCAAAGGACTATGTATTGATGGAAATGCCGGTGTTACGCGACTACCTCCGTAAAGAACAACATCTCCCTGGCATACCCACTGCTTCAGAAGTAGCCGACGACGGTATCAAAGTAGGAGATATGCAAAAGCGTCTTCTGGAGAAAATAGAGGAGATGACCTTGTATATCCTGGAGCTTGAGTCGAGGATCAATATTTTGGAGCATAAATAGATCCTAATAAGCAAATACAAAGTGTCATGAAGGTATTTAATGTAATTATCGGACTTCTATTTTTAGGTTGCCTAGTTCAGGTTGAACAACTATGGAGTCAAACCGGACCTGCAATAAGCACACCTAAAGAATTTGCTAAACCGAACAATAATAATTCGCCAGTATATATGAGCGACATTGCCGATGATGCCAATCGATATTTTCAAAAGTCAACATCTGGCTATAAGCAATACAAGCGCATGGAGCACTATGCCATGAGCAGACTAGGACAAGATGGCAGGATAGTGAATAGTGAAGCGTTAAATTATAATGCCTACACGAATTACATTAAATCCAATCCGATGCTCCAATCCAGGGGAATTGCGCACAATGGGCATTGGAGTTTTATGGGGCCTTATGAAACATATCCTCATCCAAGTGCTGCAGGTGGAGGTATAGGCAGGGTAAACCGATTTGGATTTCACCCTACGGATCCAAATATTATATTCGCTGCGACGGCTGGCGGAGGATTGTGGAAGACACTTGATAAAGGCTTATACTGGGAGCCGCTATCTGATGGAATTCCAGTAATGAATACCACAGGGGTCGCTATTGATTTTATGGATCCGGGTATCCTTTATCTTTTGAGCGGAGATGGAGCATTAGGATCATTTTCATCCTTCAATGAATTTTCTCGGTTTTCAGTCGGCGTTTTCAAATCGTATGATGGGGGTAATTTGTGGCAGCCTACTGGACTGACGTTCGATGAAAATGATCTAATCAAAACCTACAATCTGTATATAAATCCCGAAGACCGGTTAACGCTTTATGCTTGCACAAGTATAGGCTTGTTACGTACACAAGACGGCGGTGAAACATGGGACACTATCAAAAGTAATGTCATCTATGAACTTGAATTCAAACCCGGTAATGCGAACCGGATATATTGTGTCAATGATACCTATGTTTATGTGTCTACGAATGGAGGCGACACCTGGATAGATTCCACGGCCATTCCGCCGGTGGATGGAAGCTATGGGCGCATGAGCATATCTACGTGTATTGGCAATCCTAACCTGGTATACCTGATTGCTTCTCCGGTGGACACGCTGATCCCATCGGATACATTGCCGGACCATCGTGGGCTATGGCTTTCTACCAATAGTGGCATTGATTTCACACTTATCACCACCCGGCCAAATATACTGGCATCCGAAGATGGAAACGAATTTAAAAGTCAAGCATGGTATGATTTTGCTTCTGAATGCAATCCAATAGATGGTAGTGAAATCCTTGTTGGTGCTATCGGCATTTGGAAAGGCACTGAGTCAGGCAGTAACTGGGCGCATATCAATGGAATCAACTCCATTTATCATGCGGACATACAAACCTTGCAGGTCAATCCTTTGGATAACACGCTCTATGTGGGGAATGATGGCGGCGTTTTTATAAGTGAGGATTTTGGCGAAACGTTTGAATTTCGATCAGGATTTTTAGCCATAACCCAATATTATAAGGTGGCCACCAGTCCTTTTTTCACAGACTATACCCTGGCCGGGGCACAAGACAATGGCGTACATCTGCGTGATGACATTGAAACACTTCATGATCATGTGCTATTTGGTGATGGCATGGAGTCGCTTTTCCATCCTACTGCTAATTCTCTTGTTTTATCAAGTGTGCAGGAAGGGGAGATTCATATTTCGCACGACACAGGACATACGTTTGATGTCATTATGCCCCCGATAAAAAATAACGATTCAACGGAATGGACTACACCAATGGCTTTTGATGCAAATGATCAGTTTACCATTTACTTGGGCTATAGACCTATTATGAAAAGCACGGATCAGGGAGCAACTTTTTTTGCTACATCAAATGATACGATTTCAGGGCACATAATACTTGTCAACAATTCAAGTTATCCTGGCCGGTTGTATGCAGGTGATTGCAAAGACTGCGATGAGGTAAGTATCACTTTTGAAATGTATAGATCACTGAATTACGGAGCCACCTGGCAACGTATCGATATGAATCTTGGTTTTCCGTCAACAAGTTTTGTAACAAGTGCCGCGCTCAATCCGGATGATTCGTTGGAAATCTGGATCGCGTGCGGACGTTATGAGGCCACAAATAAAGTATACAGATCGATGGATTCCGGAAATACCTGGTCCAACGCAACCGGCAGCCTTCCTAATGTACCTGTCAATGGGATCGTTTTCGAAGACAATAACGGAAGCCCCGGTGGGGCAGTTTATGTGGCCACAGATATAGGTGTTTTCTATCGAAACGATGATCTCGTAGACTGGATTTATTTTTCTAATGACCTACCACGTGTTGAAGTCACGGATCTGGATATCGATTACAATGGCGGATTGATCAGAGCCTCAACCTATGGCCGTGGTTTATGGGAAAGTGAATTATATACGTCATGTCAACCTACCCTTTCTCTCAATACCAGCAATCAACAAATTGGTCATTCTTTTGTCCATCATGCTTCACAACAAATATTCTCTACTGCTCAGGTAGATGGCTATGGTTCGCGTGTAGAATATGCCTGTGAAGGTGAAATTTATCTGACGGAAGGTTTTCGCGCTACCGCCCAAAAGAAGGCTACATTTAAAGCATTGCTTAAGCCATGTGATTAGTGAGCATGTGAGGCTCCTTTTCATGGATCTGTCCCGGCGATTAGTGACTTTCAAAACACTTTGGAAAACTTCCTCAGCGTCAGCGTTTTGCTTTTATGGGCAACTCACCCCCGCCCCCTCTCTTTTTGCCAAGATAGCTGCGGTACGCATTTGATATTTCTAAAGAGAGGGGAGGTATGATTTGACGAACTGAAAAGATTTCAGCATGGCGATTTGATAGCCCCCGCCCTCCCGCTGCTCTTACGAGGCGGGATCTGCGCTGCGCTTGACCTGTTTTCCGCCACCCTCTTCCTCACACATGGAAACCCCGGGGAGGCAAGTTTGTACGATCCGATGTGATTGGGTCATCGCGAATAGAAACTTGTAAATCACTTTAGAAAACTTACTTAGCCTTAGCCTCAGCCTTCGCCTTTTCACAGTACTTTAGCGATTGAAATATCATATACATGAGAAGAAATCAGATTCTCGTTAGAAATATAAAACACCTCACCGACGCCAGGTACTTTGCGGCCATGGGCGTGGACTGGATGAGTATGGAGTTGAATAATGATCCAACCTCTTTTATGCGGTGGCATACCTTCAGGGATTGGGTAGCGGGTGTGAGGATGGCGGCAGAGATCGATGTGGTGGATGAAATGTTGCTGGCGAAAACCCTCATTGATTCCAAACCGGATGGGATCATCCTTACACAGCTATTAGATCTGGAAGGCATATCCGACGCAGAATTATTTTTTGATACACGATATGTCAATCCTGATAAATGCCCACAAAATAGTTTTACCATTCTACATGTTGACGACATCGACGCAGATCAAATTGCAGACCTTAATCCTTCCACCACTTTTCTTCAGCATGAATGGACGGTTGATGAGCTTGAAAAAATTTTGCAGTTAGGATATGAAGGAGGTATTTGCTTTACAGGAGGAGATGAAGATGCGACGGGGATGCGGGATTATGAGGTGATGGATGAATTGTTGGGACGGCTTATTGGCTTATAAAAGCTTATGAAGCTTATGGCCTTATGAGGTTTATAGGTTTACCATGAAGTCATCCGAAAAGCTGTGTCTTACAAGTTAGAGCAAACTCGAAGTACTTCATGGTTGATATGTTGATGGGTTTATCAGATGCGCTTAGTAGTTTAGGAGATTAGAAGGTTAGGGGGGTTTCACAAAATAATTGTCCTAAAAAAAAGAAAAGTTAAGCTCTGGTTGTACCTGAGCTTGCGTACGTCAGATCAAAAAAATCATGGTTCAGGCAATCTCCTGTGCAGCCGTTTTTAACGGCAGGTAAAAATCATTTAGCGGTTCATTTTTCATTTTTCACTTTCCACTTTCAATGTTGCAAGAACCGGATCACTTCTATCTAGATAAAGACGAACCCACCCGGAGTTG
>JANNSS010000253.1:0-14436 GCA_031402955.1 Saprospiraceae bacterium | reverse complement strand
TGGCTTCGGGGTATTCGCTGTTTGTGATGAAAGTGGCGCCGGGAAGGCGAGAATACTTAAGTGAAGAGTGATGGTTCGACTACGCTCACCAACCGGAAATCAAAAATGCGTTGTAAACGTAACTCAATTTGAATCTTGAGTTTCTATTTCTGACTGGGCTGCCAGGCGTTTTTTCTTTTGGCGGAATTTATACTCGATAAAAGAATAGCCTATGATCATTATAATAAAACCAATCCATGTCATATTATTTATGGCCTGATTCATAGCTTCTTTGTCCTGGCTATATATGAATACTATAACGCCCATTGACACTATAACCAAAGCTATAGAGCCCAGGCCCATCGCTGTGCTATATTCGATATATTCAGGATCAACTTCAACCTTTTTCTTTTTGTTTATAAAATAATGACGGATTAATAAAGACAAGGTTATTAATCCCAAGACTGGACTGAGCCAATCGGGTATCTGAGGAAAATTCATACCCTGAATATAGCCTCTTTTTCACAATATCATTCAAGAAAATAGCGCAGATCGAAGTGCAACGGAGACCTCGACCCATATGGGCTGCGGGAGACGCAGAGGTGAAATTTGATTCCATGCACGCTATAAAGGAAGGATATGTCATCTAAGAGTGTAGGCCTCCAAGATAAATTATCGCGCAGAGACGCAGAAAATGAAACTCTCACGATCTAAACCTCATACTCTCTTGCACGTCTCACGTTCTCACGCTCTCACGTTCTCACGCTCTCACGCTCTTACTCTCTGTTTACCGGCCTCATACCCTGATAATAGATAAGGTGCCATCCATCATCCAGTTTCGCAAACCGTCGTCTCATATACAGGTTGGTGCCTTTCATCTGTATCCAGTGTTCAATCACCCGGGCATCCATGACTTCAAACCAATTATCAAAATTCTGCCCCGGGTCATTGATATGCCGGTGAATCTTCCAATCCGCTTTTTGCCAGAAGTAACGATTGCTTGTTAAAGTATCTCCGTCACCAGTAGATGCAGGGAGGCCCTCAAGCGGAAACATGATATGTTCAACCTGATAGACAGAATCTTCATGGAACTGATTAAAGAACTTGCTGAAATCGCCGGGAAGCGTATCAGCTGACACGGCATCGGGATCTTCTGAGGTTCCGGATCCTCCTTTAGTATTGCAACCTTCAGCCAACAAGATGAGGAGGGTTAAAGCGCTCAACACAAAAAACCCACGCCACAGCGGGTAATATTTTGAAATAGATATCATAAGACAAATGTATGTTTTCATAATTAATCTCGCCTGATCCATGGCCAGTCTCATGATTAATTGAACTGATGAATATGTGTTCACGGAAGCCAAGTTTTCTTCGGCCATAGGCTTTATAGATACATTCTTTTGCACCCCAGAGTAGATGTAATTGTTGCAAGGGGTTCTCAGCCTGCTCTATTTGGACCAGATCATCAGGTGTGAGAAACCTGTCTGCAATCCGACGTACCGTTTCTGAATATACCTGTATATCTACCCCACATGGTTGGTCACTGATCATGGCAGCACACCAAAGCTCACTGTGGCTGACCGAGATATGCTTATTGATGCCAACAAGATAGGGTTTGCCAAAATCGTCATAGAGACATTTGGCACGTTTGGGAAGTGCCGCAAGCTGATAGAGTAAATCTCTGCTTGCCAGCCATTCGCTTCGCTTGCGTGGAGACAATTCCCTGATGATGGCTAATTCGTCCTGGTGCAAAAGGTTTTCATCCATTTCATGCTTCCCCTCATGAAGGCCTGCAGCGACAACAGTTGTTCCAATTGTTATTTTTTCGAGGATCTCCATCCCGACAAATCTAAGCATCTGATAGCTAACTGCAGAAAGGCATCTGTCTCCATCGTCTATAATTTGCCCTTTGAAGCCTGACTTGATTCCAGGATCTGACAGATGATTTGTTTTGTTAGCAGCGTATTATGATATTTCTGATAGCTGATAGCTGCAAACTGATAGCTGTTTGCTTACTTTTGCACCTCTTTCAGACCAACCAATCATGATATTAACAGACGTTCAGATATTAGCGGCAATCGAAAGTGGGGACATCGTCATCACACCATTTGATCGCGCAGGTCTTGGCACCAATTCATACGATGTTCATCTGGCCGCGTTTCTCGCGGTCTATGTGGATGATGTTCTGGATGCCAAATTGCACAACACTATCAGGCATTTCGAAATAGGCCATGAAGGATTTGTCATTCAACCTGGTGAACTTTATCTCGGCGTCACTGAAGAATACACAGAGACGCATAGCGCTGTGCCTTTTCTTGAAGGTAAATCAAGCGTTGGCCGCCTCGGTATAGATATCCATGCAACTGCCGGTAAAGGAGACGTTGGCTATTGCAACACCTGGACACTGGAGATTTCCTGCGTCAAGCCCGTGCGCATATACGCAGGCATGCCCATCGGTCAACTGATTTATTTTAAAGTAGAAGGACCTATCGAAAATATGTACAACCGTAAGCCGGGTGCCAAATACAATCAGCGTACCGATCGCCCTTTGGAAAGTATGATGTGGAAAAATAAATTTTAAAAGAAAGGCTAAGGCGAACATCTCTCACTCTCTTACTCTCTCACGCTCTCACGTTCTCACGCGCTCACTCTCTCACTTCTCTCCAGGCAGTAACACCCCCTTTTAGATTGACCGTGTTTTCAATTTTAAATTGAGTTGCCAGCAATTTCTGAGCCAACATGCTTCGGTTTCCGGATTGGCAATACAACACGATGGTATATTCTTCTTCGTTTTTTAATTCATCAATTCGAAAAGGCAATTCGGTAACAGGGATATTCACACCACCAAGATTGTACTCGTCATGTTCATGCGGTTCACGCACATCAACCAGCAAAAGATGGTCACCTGATGCAAGGCGGCTTTTTAATTCTGTGACAGATATTTCATGCATGACATTAAAATAGTTTAGTTATAAGCAATTGCTGGGTTTTGCAGGGCTGATTGTAACCTGAATGAAAGATTCCATTTCGACCATGGTGCCATCAGCTGGCGGATCCTGAATGGTCACGTAAGCTGTATTCAGGTTTTCAATTTGACCATCCTTGATCACCTCGCCTATTTTCAAGCCCAGGTTTTCGAGCAGGAAGAGAGCTTCTTCATAAGTCTTGCAATGCAAATCCGGCACTTCCACTTTACCTCCGGATCTGGCCGAAATGACAAATTCAAGATAGTCCCCTTTTTCAACCTGAATGGAATTGTCTCTTCCTTTTGCATCCATGATGGTTTTGCCCTTATATCGTACTTCGAGTACCTGGCCTGCATCTCCCGGATCATATTTTGTATCGATGATCCGTGATTTGATTTCAAAATGTTCTTCCAGTTCTCGTTTTTTTCGCTCATAGCTTTTACCGTACATCTCAGGCAATCGACTGGAAAGGATTTTGTCCGGACTACGTTTAGTGATCGTGACATAGATCATCCTTTTTGATTTTACAAGGGAGCCTGGTGCAGGATTTTGTTTAAGGATTTCACCTCCTTGCTTGCCGAGGATGTGCAGCGAATCCTGGATACTCATCCGGAACTTATTTCGTTTGGCATCTTTTACAGCTTCTTCATATTGAAAGCCGGTATAGTCCGGCATGGCCAACTCCTGGCCGTGATGGGTATACAGTTTCAGCCATAAAAAGGAAACCAGTAAAAAAATACCCAGAAAAACCAGTATAGCCACCAGGGTATATCGGAAATCCTTACTTCGTATATATTCTTTCAGGTTGCCCTGCTCTTGTTTTGCCATATCTCAGGAGGACAGATTTTCGTCAAGGGTAAAAGTAGGAAAAGATAAGGTTAACTGTCAGGACCTGTGACCGATTGTCAGTTGTTCACTCCTTGGTGATGATCAGTTGGGTAGAGTAGTCTCTTGAGATTTACGTTTCCATCTTTTATGTGACCATAGCCAATGAGAGCGGAAGTCCTGAATATTTTTTTCAAGGCTGTTTGCAAATCGATCAGTTATTTCGCCGGGTTGAACAGGCTCCTGACCATTAAATATTTCCCTGCATTCAACGGTATATCCACCATCGCTTCTGGGTGCTGTATAAGCATATACTACAGGGAGCTTATATCGAAGAGCCAGCGATTCAGGTCCGTTTACAAATGCTGTCTTCCGCCCTAAGAACGATGTCCATATTGAACCCTGTACGGAGCCAGGGTTTTGATCAGCAATCATTAGTATAAGGATCGGTTTTTTCTTCATCAACCTCAGCAATTCGCCCATTTGCTTCGTTTCAATGAGATAATTGACATGGGATAGACGACGGTTGTACATCAGGTCATTTACCTTTTGGGATTTTATTCTTTTGTACAGGGCGCATACCTGATCAGGGTACTTAACGCCCAGATAGGATCCTGTCCATTCCCAGTTACCGGTGTGCCCAAACGTGATGATAACACTTTTACCCTCGCTGAGCCATTGATCCAGGGATGGGTTTCGAACCAGATGCATCCGTCGCTCTAATAGGCGCTTACCTGGCACAACTATGATTTGCCTGAGGACCTTTGCGAGATAGAGATAATTTTGCCAGACATCATGTTCCCGAACTTTAGGATCGGCATAGTTAAACGAACCTTCAAGGTTGTCTCTGATTACTTTCAGTCTGTATTTAAATACATACCTGAGTAACAGGGCTACTATAAAATCAATGATTTTAGCAATGAAGAGCATGTCCAAAGATATTGTCTTGCAATAGATGCAGATGATTTACTTTTGTTTTCGGTTCATATCTAAAGGTGGTATGAATATTGCGACAGATTGGAGTGAAAGGATGACATTCAAAGAACTTAATCAGATTTCAATATTTATTGCAGACGACCACACACTCTATGTGGATGCGCTTACCATTGCCCTGGAGCAACAGCCGGGGATACCCATCAGGATCATTGGTACGGCCTCAAACGGAGAGGAATTACTGGTGAAGCTTCGAAATCATTTACCAGATATACTTCTGCTGGACCTCAATATGCCTGTCTTGAATGGCATTGAAGTCATCCCTGTAGTAAAATCGGAGTACCCAAGTCTTCCGGTTATTATCGTGACAAAATACAGCGACCCAAAATTCATTCGCGAATGTCTGCAAGTGCATAATGTCTCAGGCTACATTCTCAAGACAAGCAGCCTCCAGGAGCTGACAGACGGCTTGCACCAGGTTCTTAAGGGGCAGATATTTATGAGTAAAACGCTTCAGTTATATCCTAAGGAATTGGTCGAACTGGAGGCGGAAAGTCTCTTTGATGAAACATTTCAGGCAAAATACAATCTGACTAAAAGAGAACAGGAAATACTAGGCCTCATTGCTCAGGCCAAAAGTAATGGTGATATCGGCGTTCACCTCTTCATCAGCCCCCAGACAGTTGGCGCCCACCGCAAGAACATTATGCGCAAACTCAATATCTCCTCTACAGCAGGTCTGGTTAGGTTCGCTATCGAGAATCAATTGGGCTAAAACAGGAAACAAAAATTCTTCCATTTTTTCTACAAACGCTTGAAAATCCAATTTTTAAGTTAATTTTGAGCACCCTCCCAAGATTTTATTAACTTGTTTATATACTTTTAGATTGGAATTACCCCCTTCTGAAGTACTTAACTGCTATTGTCTATGATAACCAAACAAATCCTATAATCCCAGTCGCTTATGAAACCATCTCTTACCCTTTTATTTTACTTCCTGTTTACTATCCTCACTATCAGCCCTTTACGTAGTGAGGTAGATTGCTACCACGACTATATAGCGCCGGTGGCAATTTGTGACGCTCACACTATTGTGGCGCTGTCCAATACAGGTACTGCTAAGTTATATGCCACCGATATTGATGATGGCAGTTATGACAATTGTCACCTTGAAAGCTACCAGGCCAGAAGAATGACCCAGGGTTGGTGCCCGCCAGGAGTTGCTGACGACACTCAGTTCAGGCCATATGTAGAGTTTTGCTGCGAAGATGTCGGACAGACAATATGGGTTGTCCTCCGTGTCAAGGACGCGCATGGCAACTATAATGAATGTATGGCTGAGGTCACCGTTCAGGATAATACCTACCCTGAACTTTGGTGCCCACCAAATATTACTGTTAGCTGTAGCTTCTGGTTCGGTCCGGATGCCCTCAACAGTCCTTACAATAGGACTTTTGGAACTGTAGCAGTCAACGGTCAACCACGATTGCCAATTATTATTAATGATCCGGGTAACAGTTCATACTACCAGCCGCACAACTGGGGCATAGATGGATCTGTCGGTAGTGGAGTTTGCGGTGGTGGAAATGTATGGGTCACCATCCCCGAAGTCATTGATTACCGAAATGCTTGTGGCGTCGGTATTATCAAACGTAAGTTCTATATCGAGGCCGGCAACTGGTCCGATTGGTGCTACCAAACCATTACGGTCAAGGATTTTACAAATTCATACTATGACATTGACTGGCCTTTGGACTATACCGGTGATGCCTGTTTGTATGGTCCTGAGGATGTGGATCCGGAAGATCTTTATCCGCCATATAATAAACCAACGATCGGCGGCTACAATGGATACAATTCATGCAGCCTGATAGGGTATGCTCACGAAGACCTCGTTTTTACGTTTTCGGATGGTGCCTGTAAAAAAATCCTGAGAGAGTGGACCGTTATTGATTGGTGTAATTACCAGCCAAATAACCCATGGAGCCCAGGTATCTGGCATCATACCCAGGTCATTAAACTGATGAATGCCACACCTCCAACCTTTGTATACGGATGTCAGGATGTAGTTGTTGATGGCTATGAACCAAATTGTTCTGGCAGATTCTATCAGCAACCACCAGTGGTGGATGACTGCACACCGATAGAAGGCTTGAAGTGGGATTATAAGATAGATCTCTGGAGTGATGGCTCTTATGACATCAATTATGAAGGTGTCGGTCAACCAACAGTTGACAAAGTACTGCCTAACGGATGGCATAAGATTTTGTGGAATGTTTCTGACGCCTGCGGCAATTACAGAACATGCGGCTACAAGGTGCACGTAAAAGATAAAAAAGCGCCTTCACCTATCTGTTATTATGGCCTTTCAACTGTCGTTATGCCTTTAGGGGGTATGGTTACCATCTGGGCTAAAGATTTTAATGCTTCCAGCTATGACAACTGTACACCAGCCTACAAACTGAAGTATTCATTCTCAGAAAATCCATGGGAAGCCTCAAGAACATTTACGTGTGATGACCTGGGTACCGTGCCCATCCAGATTTGGGTGCACGATGAATACGGAAACAAAGATTACTGTACGACCTTTATCAAGATCAATGACAATGAAGACGCATGCGAAGGCATGAATGAAGTTCAGGGGATCGTCAACACCTTCACAGAAGTTGCTGTTCCCCAGGTTTCTGCTTCCATTTTTAAAATCATGCCTGATCAATCACTTGAAGAAGATGAAAGTACATCAGCCTCAGATGCAACCGGTCATTTTACACTTGGTTTTGGTACAACCCAGTATGACCGTATGATCAAACTATCCAGAGAAGGTAAAAAGCTTGAGGGTATTTCCACCCTTGACCTGATTACACTCCAGAGGCACCTCAATGGCGAGCAACCGATTACAGAGCCTTACAAATTATATGCAGCTGACCTTGACGGAAACGGTAGAGTAGGCGCAAACGATTTACAGCTGTTGAAAAAAGCAATTCTTGGAGGCTTTAAAATTCCAGGATACAAGGGTAACCTTTCTTGGATATTCTTTGGTGATCCTTGTACTCCGGATGCCCCTCTTGATCTCTTTACAGGCATGTGCCATAATGGGGTTGAGGTCGATCATTTAGGTGCCTTCCCTGCAACTACGACTTTTAAGGCACTCAAGATGGGTGACGTCAATGCAGACATGGTCAATATGGCCTGGATGCTAACACCGAGAACAACCACTTCTTTGCCTATTGCTGTTCGGGAAGATAAGGCCAATAAAAATTACGAATTCATCGCTACAAGGAATGCTGCCATCTATGGTTTCCAGATGTCGGTGAGCCAGATGGGTATTAGTGTGGTTGCCGGATCATTAAATTTGGATGATTCAAACCTCGCGAATGATAAGGACGGATATACTAATATCAGTTGGGGTCAATCTTCTCCGGTAAACATCAAAGCCGGTGAGGTCCTGTTTTCAATAGAAAACCTTCCACTGGATATGCCTTTCGAGACATTCCTCATCAACCAGGACGAATCACTTTATCCTGAAATTTATACAGAAGGTCTTGATAATCAGCTTATTGAATTTGTGCCATTCAAGGAGCTAAATGAAGGCTTATCTTTCGAAAGCAGAATTTCTCCAAATCCATTTACCGATGTGACAACCCTGAAAATCATCATTCCGGCTGGAGAAGAATTCCATTTAACCCTGCATGACATTAAAGGACAAGAGCTGTTCAACAGGAAATATGTATCCTATACCAATGAAGCTGAGATAGTTATTGGCTCAGATCTCATCAGTATCCCGGGAGTTTATTATTACAGAGTAAAATCAAACCTGGGCGAACTTTCCGGAAAGTTTGTCCGACAATAAGTCTTATTCCAATGAAAGGCATTGCTTCTCCGGAAGCAATGCCTTTTTTTTGCCTGCCCATCATTAGCAGAATAAAAACCCGACTCATCGTGACCCTGGTAACACCAGGGTTTTTTATTTTACATTACTTAATAACAACATATTACACATATAATTTATATCTATTTAAGAATCCTTAAAGTATCCTAATCCGGATATCTTGGCTAGTCCATAGAAAAATGCCATTTTTGCAATGCAATTCAGACATTGCCCCGAAGACCAACTTCTCCCTCTTTGCTGATCAATGGAACGTGGTATAATTTTAGCTGTAAAAACTTACCGCGGCTTTTGCATGGCTATGTACATGATATTGCAATTACTATTACTATATTTGCGCCTGATTTGCTTAAGATTAAGTTTTTTGAACAGAATAAAGTATTTGCTAATGAGTAAATCCATCTTTGGTATCATCATTGTCATGTTCGCTTCCCTTCTGGTGAGAGCTGAACAGCCCATATTCAACATCAGCAGCACTGATGCTAATCCCGGCGAAATTATTAACATTAATTTCAATGTGGATAATTTCAGTGATCTTATCGCTGTCCAATACTCCGTTAATTGGAACGCTGATGTCCTGAAGTTTCGGACTATCAAAAACATGAACACCTCGGTTCCGGGATTGAATTCCTCCGTATTTGGAACACCACAGGTATTTTTGGATGCCGGCAAATTTACCCTGGCCTGGATTGAGAGTAGCTTAACCCAAATAACAATACCTGATGGATCCTTGTTTTTTACAGTGGAATTTGAAGTAGTTGGCGATCCATGTCAGAGTACATTGATTGCAATAACGGAGGATCCTACAGAGATTAGCGTTTCCGAAGATGGCGTCAATGACATTGGACTTGTTTCAAATAACGGACAATTCAGTGTGCCTGGTACAGGTTGCGCTGAAGACATAAGTTTCATTGGTAATTCAGTCATAGGTGCATGCGGTTCGACAACCTGCATCCAGTTTACCGTTGAAAATTTTGTCACGGTCGGTGCAATGGGATTTTCATTAAGCTATAACCCCGCTGTCCTGCAATTTGAAGAGTTCAGAAATTTTGCCCCATTACCAGGTTTCGGAGAAGGTAATACAAACCTTTTTTTTCCAGGTCTTCTGCGCGTAATATGGTTTGATAGCAATGTTGAAAATGATACGCTACCGGATGGTACAGTACTCTTTGAAATATGTTTTGAGGTCATCGGCACAGGTGGTCAGTCTAGCGAAATCACATTTGGTAATGATCCACCTCCGGGGATTTCAGACATTGATGGTAATCCGCATATCGTGAACATCACACCTGCGACCATTACTGCCCAATGTGCACTTGAAGGCTTTGCATTATTAATAAATGATGTAGCAATTGATACGGTCTGTACCATGCCAGGAGGAATTGCATGTTTTGATATCCAGGTCAATGACTTTGATGATATTATCGCATTACAGTTAAGTTTAAACTGGGACTCCACGGTATATGAATATGATCACCTCGAGGCATTTGGAATTCCGGGCCTTGATCTGACAGGCTTTGGCACGCCTACACCAGGTTTCCCTGATGTGGAAGAAGGTGAATTAACGATGAGCTGGATTGACTTAAGTCTTGAAGGTGTCACCCTTCCTGATTTTGCCATCATTTTCCGGCTTTGCTTAAAGTCAGTAGGTGCCGCAGGTACATCTTCGCCAATCACGTTTTCACAGATGCCACTTGAAATAGAAGCAGCCACATTGGATAGTACACTTGTACCAAGTCTTCTCCATGGATACGGAGAGATCAAGGCAAACTGCGACGATGATCCTTGTAATTTGTCCTATACACTGGTGACGATAGATCCTCAATGTCCAAGGGATTGCAACGGAGTACTTAATCTCACTGTAATCGAAAATTGTCCTGAGACACCAACTTATTTGTGGAGTCGTGCAGGAGAAACATCACAAGATTTGACTGGTGTATGTTCCGGTACATATACCGTTACCATTACGCTAGGTACTCAAATAGTTATCGCTACAGAAACGCTCGTTGATCCACCGGCTATCTCAGTGACAGGTACAATCACAGATCCAAATCCTCCTGGATCCAATTCAGGTATCATAAATATTACCGTCACCGGAGGTACACCACCATTTACATATTTGTGGAGCAATGATTCAACAACACAGGATCTTACTGGCATAGGGCCTGGCGTATATTACGTAACAGTAACAGATGACAGGAGTTGTACCTTTATTCCTGATCCATATATTTTAGGAGCGGATGTTGCCGCTAGTGTCACACCTGTTTCTTGTAATGGTGGATCAGACGGCGCCATTAACCTGTCACCTTCTTTTGGAACCCCTCCTTATACGTTTGTGTGGAATACTATTCCGGTGCAAACCACAGAAGACATCAGCGGCCTTAAGGCTGGATTATATTGTGTCACTATTACAGATTTTGTGGGAAGCACAAGAGATACCTGCATCAATGTCAATCAGCCTGCCGCCATTGTCGCCTCAGCCACGATCACACATGATGTCAATGAAAATTGCCAGGGAGCTATTGACCTCAACGTCACCGGAGGTACATTGCCATTTAGCTATGTATGGGCACACGGACCCACGTCACAGGATCTCACATCTTTATGTGGCGGACAATTTTGTGTGACTATTACAGATGGTAACGGCTGTACACAGGACACTTGTTTTACTGTTTTCTCAGGTGACGTAGGACTAAGTCTGGTGGCCACACAGTATGGAAATTATCAGATAAGCTGCAGTGGTATTTGTGATGGAGCGATTACATCTGTTGTCACGGGTGGTGGCACCTTTACCTACAACTGGTCGAATGGTGCTACAACACCAAACCTTTCAGGTGTATGTGCAGGTACTTACACTTTAACAGTAACTGATGTTCCATCAGGGAATACAAGTGTTGCAACTATAGTACTCAATGCACCTCCACCATTTGCACTTGCGTACATCACTACCAATCCTTCAGATTATATCACCAGTGACGGAGCAATAGCAGTTATTGTCAATGGAGGTACTCCACCATATACGTATCAATGGACCGGACCGGTGACAGGTAATGGACCATCACTCAATAATGTACCAGCCGGCACCTATACCATCGATGTAACAGATGCCAATGGTTGTGAAATTAGAGACGCTGAACAATTATTACCAGATGTGGATGTGGATTGTTATGCTGCTACTAGGGTATTTACTCCAAACAGTGATGGTAAAAATGATTACTTCATTATTGCCTGTGTATTAGATTTTGATAATCACCTCTACATCTACAATCGCTTTGGTGGACTGGTATATGAAACAAACAATTATCAGAACAACTGGATTGGAGTTGACCAGGATGGACAGCCTATGCCTGACGGGGGATATCTATGGGTGCTTGAAGTATCCCGACTGGCCGGAACCCCGGAAATTATCAGAGGCACTGTTAATCTCGTAAGGACCGCAGACTAGTTTTATTCCATTCAACCACATTGACACATGAATTCTATAAATAGAGTTGCTATCATGAAAAATAAAGTTCAAGAATATATAATCGGAGCCTTACTTACGGTTGTCATTTCACTTGGTATAATTCAAACAGCAAATGCGCAGCAAGCTGGTTATTTCAATCACCAATATCTGCAACCGGTGCTTTTTAATCCCGGTGCAACAGGATTTCAAGGGGATCATCAGATTCTTGCCGGGTATAAACACATGTGGTCTGATTTTCCAGATGCACCAAGAACTTTTACCGGGCTCTATCATGGATCTTTTGCCGATAATCTCGGATTAGGATTTCAATTGCTAACAGATAAAGTTGGTGTTAATCAGCTTACCCATGGCCAGTTGAATTTTGCCTATCGTATTCCTTTTGACAAACTCCTGCTTAGCGTTGGTTTATCAGCAGGACTTCAAACCCATAAGATAGTAGACATCCAGAACGATCCTTTTATAGACTTTTCCGATGAGTTACTAAATGAAGCAATTGACGGTTATATGTTGTTTGATGGTGGCCTTGGAATTTATGGAGAAGTGGATGAAAAATTATTCTTTGGGGTTTCATTTCCGGATCTGATCAAAACCCGTTTGACAGAAATTTCCGGAGATATTAACCTGCCGGAATTTGATAAATTCTCATATGCTTTCCTTTTAGGATATAGATTCAATATAGAAAATTATGATTTTACTGTTGAACCTTCCATTACAGTTAAAGATCTCCGCTATAGTCCATTCCTTATTGATGCCAATCTCAAGTTTTCTTTCCTGGAAGAGCAGCTTGTTGGTGGAGTAGGTTACACGCTGGGTGACAACAGTCGTGCTTCCTTGCTGTTGGGTACACGCATCAACCAATTACGCATCTATTATTCTTATGATGTCAGTTTGGGTGATTTCCAACAATACAATAACGGTTCACACGAAATCACACTAGTTTATCGGATTCCCCGTAAAAGTGAAGTAACTGCAGCAGAGTAGACTGATTTCAGGTTAAAAACTCCTTAGACTGACAAATTATAGGTGATCATTCTTTCCACGGTGAAACGAATCCTTCATTTGTGATCTCATTTATGTTGTCATACTGACGCATACACAGCTGTCAGCCACAAATAGCCGATTTTCCTCAAAATGGTCTTCTACGGAATTACCAAATAGAAGTATTTTAACATATTTGATTAATTGATAGCCTGTATTACCCTATAAATCAGGTCATGATCTATAAGTAAAAAAAATAATTAGAGTATTAAAAACAGATTAAGTTATTGAGTTATCTATAACTACCTGATATATAGATTCAATAAGTATTGAGTAATACTCTAATGTAATAATTACCCATTCTCGGGTATAACCCCTGATAAGCCTTATTATATCTTTGTCCAGCGTACTAGTCCATATTATGCTTTTGGCATACTTTTTGGCCTATTATACTTTGACTTGGGGGATAGATAAGGAATAGTTTATCATCCCGAACCAACCTGATAGAATGAAGAACTCGTTTTTGCTGTCGTCCTGACAGCAAAATGGATGCGATTCTGTATCTGTTTAGTCTTGGTTTCGTGGATTTTAAGCTGTTCATTAAATATTGCTCTGAAGCTAATAATTCAGTGTATTTAATTCTAAATGAACAAATTAATAATTTCTTAAACCAAAACTTAATCTCATGAAAAACACATTTTCCTTATTTTCACAAAGGAATGTGCTTGTGTCTTTTTTGCTTACCGGTCTTTTTTTCCTGGTTGGCCTGAATAGCACAAACGCACAGCAAGCAGCGAGTGGAGGAGTCAATCCTCACACTGGAATTGCACAAGCCTTTGGTGTTACAGCTTACCCGCTTGGTACTTTTGACCAGGCCGCTACGGTTGAAACCATCACGGGAATATTGATTCCTCTCAAACCACTTATTGGGCATGGTGCTACACAGGCACAAGAATTACAATATGCTTATTTAAGTGCAGTATTAACGGATGTAGGAACGTATTCTATTGCCGTTGAAATTTCCCTCCTTAAAAGGCTGGAAGAACTCAAGGACAGCAAGCACCTGACTGGAGCATTGAACCAGACAAAGTTCAATCCTACAACGCAGTTGGCAAATCTGTACAATCAGACTGTAAATGCAATTCAGTAAGCTATTACTGATTCACCAAATTAAATTACAAATTCTATACTCATGAAAAATAAGTTATTTACTACTTTAACTATTAGTCTACTCAGGCATATCAGCCTGGTGAGCTTACTGGTTTTAGGGAGTTTAACAAGCGCCAAGGCAGTTATTACCTTGACCTTTGCTTCCCCTAATACGATGTATACACCAGGTCAGGTCAACAACCTTTCCTTCACTGTTACAGGTGTTGGTAGCGAGTGGGTTGACCGCTTGACAA
>JANNSS010000252.1:0-10304 GCA_031402955.1 Saprospiraceae bacterium | reverse complement strand
GGCTTGCGAGTCGCGTGCCACGTGAATGTCGCTTAGCAGGTTGTCGGTACGCACTTCGACGCCGAAGCCGTGGACCACCATCCGACGATCCAGCAGCACGAACCCATCGACGCACGACAGCGAGGCGATAAAGCGAATCGCTCCGAGCACTTCATTTTTGTGTTCGGCCAGCCGGTGGTCATGGGGGCTATAAGGCGGCGAGGCGTAGGGCAGCACGTGATTGGCGGCGTCGGCGCCGGGTGGAGTGGCAATCGTACCCTGCGGCGTGCTGCTTGAGCCTGGCGGAGGAGGAGGAAACTGATGCTGCTGCTAATGGCGATGAGACTGACAAGAAGGAGGAGGAAGCCAAAAAGGATAATCACAGCAGCACCTTGTATGGAAAGGGTTGGCAATAGCTTGTATTCGAAGGCTGCTTCGATTCCGGTATGTTCCCTGTTAATTTCGGTAAGGCTGAAATTGACAAACGTGCGCAGATCATCATGGTAGAAGCTTGTGGATTCGATACCGTTTTTACTGTTGATATAGAAGCCGGCAAGGGACAGTTTAAAATCAGGTGCCTTCAAGTCATACCTGAGTTCGAGCAGATTGAGCGTTTCCTTTTCAAGGCCATCAACGACAGCATCACGGGTACGGGCAGAGAGATATGCATTGCGGAAGGTGGGCGCCATTTCAGATAGCATCCCTGAGACTGTAAAATAATTTCGTCCATCCAACTTATACCTGATGAGCGCTTTTCCTGAAGGGAGGAGAAAATTGTTCTTCGCACTCTCGCCATAGGAGTTGTCCGGAAATCTGCCATTCTGTGTCTGTCCGTCACGCCAGTACGTCTGGTTCTTGATAGAGCCCGCAAGGGAAAATTCCCATTTATTTGTATTGAGGCTATAGGAAGCCCATGCAGACTGCTGCCTGATCTTTGCGATATAATCCCAGCCAAACTGGTCGCCTTCATAGAGGATGCGGTTTGGACGACGAAGGTCATTTTGCAGGGCATCTTCATTGCCCGGGAAATCCTGCTCAGCGAATTTGTCCCAGTCGATGTAAAATTCACCGCCCATCAAGTCACCGACTTCTTTATAAATCCTCGAATCCTGGATGATCACACTAGCTCCTGCATTCAATTGTCCCTGCTCTGAAATCTGGTATTGCAGCAGGATATTGCCGCTTGCCTTGGAAATATCAGTGATGCGGTCTTCCATGATATACCTTGACAACGCCCCGGTGACTGTATTTGCTTCAATGCCGTTGGCATCTTCTACACTAAAGTCACTGTTATAATTGACCTCATAGAGTTTGCTCCATTGCACCTGCAGGAGATCAGGTTCTGAGGTAAACAGATCGGTCATCTCAGCTGCCAGATCCGGGTCATCTACATAGCTGGGCAATCTGCGATAGTAATCCGGGCGAGGATCGTTGGCATTGAGCCAATCCAGGGTACTCAAGGTACTCTTACCCGACTGATAGCCCAATGCCGTAGTGAGGCTCAGCTTGTCATTGACGTGGAAATCATGGCGTAACATGGCTATGGGCAGGTGGCCGGAATAGACCCTTGCGCTCCGTTTTTTACCTTCCTGATAGCCCCAGTAGGAGTTGTAATAATTGTCATCTGCGAGATCGTACATTTCCTGGATTGAGCTACTGCTGCCTCCGCGCTTGTATGGTGCTCCCATCGCTACTATACTAAGCGCGTGACGATCGTTAAAGCGTTTCTCCACAGAAAGAAAATAAGACCATGCATCGTAGAAGGTACCTTCGACAAAGCCTTCCTGGGCCCATCGCCTTGAACCGGAAATGCTAACTGCCCAACCTGAAGGTAAAAGTCCGGTGGACCAGGTACCCATGATTCTGTTGCGATAATTGCGATTGGTGACCGAATAACTAAGCTTTGTTTGTTTCCATTGGGAAGCAGCCCTGAGATCAGTGTTAAAGGTACTGCTGACCCCACCAAAACCCCATTCAGCCATTTCTGCACCTACGACATCTTTGTCCTGGCGCATGACTTCGTTGAGGCCTCCCCATTCATTCCAATAAATCCTGCCTGTCTCCAGGTCATTGATCGGCAGGTTGTTGAGATACCCATCAGTATATTCGGCTTCCATGCCTCTGCGCCTGAATCTTGCAGGGCTGAAAGTGTAGTCTGTAATCCGTGCAAAGAGGTCATCCCCCGACTGAAGCAATCCGGATATACTGGCATCAGACTGATCATCACTATCATCGAGGGAGATCGTCGGCAAATCCTGATACTGCGCTGGCGGGGCTTTGAGGTCAACAATGATGTAACCTGTCTCCAGCGTGGTCACATTGCCAACTTCTGCCTGATATTCGCTGGTCTGGCCATTGAGGTCAAAACGCAACGTAATCAGGTTGCCGGCAGCATGTCGTATTGTAAATGCGCCCGATTCATCAGAGACTGTCTCATCCGGCAAGGCTGTGGATACACGGACACCTGCCAGGGGCTGTTTATTTATATCGTCAAGTAAAATACCGGACACTGTCACCTGGGCGCCAAGGGTCCCACAGAAGCACAGAAATAGCAGGGAAAGCAGGTGGTTTCGAAACATGGCGCCAAAAGTAACCAATTACAATGGAGTTGGGAACTCATGATTTTAGGATGGGGTTTTAGGGAAATACTCAATTTTTTGACCAATCTTCGCCACATGAGACGCATCCTTTGGCTGATCCTTTTCACTGCCGGCACACTCCCCTTGACCGGACAGAAGGAATTTGTGGTAACCTGCATTTCTTTTTACAATTTCGAGAACCTGTTTGATACCCTCGATAGCCCAGACACAGACGACCTGGAGTTCACCCCTCATGGGCCCAACCTATATAATTCAAAGGTATACTGGCACAAACTAAGCAACCTTTCCAGGGTGATCAGTGAAGTCGGTACTGAGTTTACTCCTGACGGACCAGCGCTCCTCGGTGTATCGGAGATTGAAAATATTACTGTTTTAGAAGATTTTGTCCGTCAGCCTGCGGTCGCCGGGCGCGGATATAAAATCATTCATCAGGATTCGAGGGATGGACGGGGCATTGATGTGGCCTTGCTCTATCAACCCAAATATTTCGTCCCGCAAGAAATCCATTACTATTCATTACCAACTTCAACAGAAGGCGATTCTGTGCGCTATTCAAGGGATATACTAATCGCCATCGGGAGCCTCAACGGGGAAACGGTCGCCATCAGTGTCAATCACTGGCCTTCGCGCAGAGGAGGTGAGCAGACCACAGCACATTTGCGAAATGATGCTGCTATCTATAACCGACGATTTCTGGACAGCCTGGCATTACATCACCAAATCACTAAAGCCATTGTCATGGGCGACCTCAATGATGATCCTGTCAATGAAAGTGTCCGCAAATACCTGAGAGCAGAGAAATCCATTGAAGGGCTTGAGCCTGGAGACATGTACAATCCCTTTGAAGCCTATTACCGCAAAGGTCTGGGAACAACAGCCTACCAGGATGCCTGGAGCCTGTTTGACCAGATCATTCTGACAAGTGACCTGGCGACTTCAAAAAGCGGCTTTCGGTTTTATAAGGCAGGCGTCTATAATCCATCCTATCTGACGCAAAAGACCGGGATGTATAAAGGGTATCCATTCCGATGCTATTCAAATGGGGTCTACACAGGAGGTTACAGTGATCATTTTCCAGTCTATGTATTGCTGGTGAAGGAGAAAACATGAAAGAGCCTTTGCTTCTGGACAAAGCATTCCAGGATATCCTCCAGCAACTGGAGCTTCAGAAAGATCATTTCTTTATTACCGGAAAAGCAGGCACAGGTAAATCGACATTACTGCAACTCTTCAGAAAGACTACAGCTAAAAAAGTGGTCGTTCTCTCCCCTACGGGGATTTCAGCACTCAATGTCCAGGGGCAAACAATACACTCCTTCTTTCAGTTTCCACCCAAACTCATGCATCAGGGAGAGATTTTTATTAATAAACGCCTGGTGCGTTTATTATCCGCACTGGATGCGATCATCATTGATGAGGTCTCCATGGTGAGGGCGGATGTGCTGGATGCTATTGATTTTTCTTTAAAACTTCACCGCAAATCCGTGGCACCTTTTGGTGGTGTACAGATGCTTTTCTTCGGCGATTTGTTTCAACTCCCGCCGGTGGTGAGTAGTCAGGAAGAAAGAGAGTATTTCCGATCTGTTTATGCATCTCCCTATTTTTTCGATGCACATATTTTTAAGTCAAATGTTCACCTCGTCATGATAGAGCTCACCCGGGTCTACCGGCAACGAGAGCGTAATTTCATACGATTGCTGGATGCCATCAGGACTATGCAGTTTGACTATGATGAGCTCGACAGCCTGAATGAACGATATTTACCTGATGAACCCATAGAGGAACCATACCTCACTTTGTGCAGCACCAATGCTGCGGCACAACAAATCAATAAAGACCGTTTAGCATTGTTGACCTCTGCATCATTCTTTTACTCCGGTGAAGTCAAGGGCGATTTCAACCCCAAATTGTTTCCGACAGATTATAAACTTGAGCTTCGTCTTGATGGCCAGGTGATGTTGATCCGAAATGATCCTGAAAAGCGATTTGTCAATGGTAGCCTGGCACGTATTGTCGGACTTGAAGAGGAGAAGATCATTGTCAGCATGACATCGGATGGTGGCAAGTCGGAGGAATTTGAATTACCCAGGATGACCTGGGAGGTCAACAAGTATACGCTGTCGACTGACACTGACAATCCGATCAAAGCAGAAGTTATTGGAAGCTTTATCCAATACCCTGTGCGGCTTGCATGGGCTGTTACCATTCATAAGAGCCAGGGTAAAACGTATGAGCGTGTCGCGATTGATCTGGGAAGAGGCGCCTTTGAGCATGGTCAGACGTATGTGGCGCTGAGCAGATGTACCTCCTTAAATGGGGTTTTTCTGAAGAAGCCTTTAACCCCGCGTGATATCATGGTTGACGAGCGGGTTGCGGAGTTCTATGAGACGATGCGTTGATTATGATTTAACTTTCCGTTTCCTTTTCGGCTTCGTCCTGTTGCTGGAAATTTTTAAGAATATAGATTCCCAGCCAACCGCTCAAGACATCAATGAGGGTATGGATGATCATCACTAAGACCAGGGATTGGCTCAAGACAAAAATCGCTGCAAAGAGCATTGCGAGGAAAAATATCTTGATCACAGACTTGTATCCCTGATAGCCATGCAGGAATGCAAAGAGTGCCGATGAAAAAAAGCAGGCAATCAGCATACCGGACCATGTATTGCCAGTCCAGTATACGATATAGTGGATCAGGTAACCCCTGAAAATAATCTCTTCGCCAATGCCCGCTGCCAGCGCCAGGAAAACAAAATGGAATAGTTCCTTTGTATCGGTCGGGACAAAAGTCAGACTTGCGTGTCGCTGCTGCATAGTCTTCGCCCTCCATTTGGGAATGCCGTATTGAAAAAAATAATCCAGTGCATAGAACAGGACAACTGCGAGGATCAGCAATAGAACAACAGGGCTCAAAACCGGCCAATCAAACCCTAGTCCAGCTAGATTCCTTCCAGGGAGTCGCCAAATGGTGACCACCACCAGGGTAAAAACTAACAATAACAAAGCGTTGCTGTGATACAATCTGATTTTTTCATTGGGTTCGAGGTGAATGTCCTCAACAACCATCTGCCGGGAGGTCAGGGCAAGTACAGGGGCCACCACGCAGATCAACATAGATACGATATGGTCGATCAGCGTCATGTCATACAAGACCATCCCAGGATTCATCATGCACAAAAGTAAGCATTGAATCCGCCTTCATGATGGAAAGTGGTGCATGGAAGATTATCAGAGATCAGTATTTTGTATCTTAGCCCATATAAACACAACGCTATATGACTATATCAAAAAACCGTCTACAAAGGAAAGTACGTGATCGCAAACAGGAAAAACGGTTTTTTATCACCCTGGGCATTATCACCTTTGTCCTCATATTGATCCTCTTTCTTTTATACGGTTAATTATCATTCTACGCATTGAAGCTTAACCTTGACATCAGTTACCCCAGTCCTCCCGGCTGGATAGAGGCTGTATTATCTGATTTCAATTCTTTCCTGCAGGATCATGCGGACTGTGAACGAAAGGCGTCTGCCACGGCCATGAGTCTCGTGGCCAAGTATCCTAACCGCGTAGAAATCATTCCTGAACTCATCGATATAGGTGTTGAAGAGTTGGAGCATTTCCAAAAGGTATATAAAATCATGCAATCCAGAGGTATTCAATTATCGCATACCATCCATGAAGACCTGTACATCAAGGGGTTGATGAAGTCACAACATGACGGGCTCGAAGAAAGGTTTCTGGACCGACTGCTGATCGCATCCGTCCTTGAAACCAGAGGTGCTGAACGATTTAAAATAGTGGCTGACCATATGGAAGACGCAGCGCTGGCTAAATTTTATAAAATGCTCTGGACATCGGAAGCCAAACACGGACATGTCTATGTGAAGATGGCCCTCCATTATTTCCCCGAAGACAAAGTGTACCAGCGGCTAGCGTGGTGGATCGACAAAGAAGCAGAAATCGTTAAAGACCTTCCTTTACGGGCAGCACTCCATTGATCAGGATAGCCTATAGATTTATTTAGTCACCATTTTTTTTCCGGACATTACTGAGCCGTTCTGCCCGTTCTCTTGCTTTTTCAATTTTTCTTCCAGGCAGGCCCGAACAAAGGAAACAAAAAGCGGATGTGGTGTTTCTACAGTGCTTTTGAGTTCCGGGTGATATTGTGTTCCCAGGAAAAAGGGATGATGAGCAAGCTCCATAATCTCCACCAATTTAGTATCCGGGTTAATTCCGGAAGCTATCAGTCCCTCTGATTCAAAATCTTTGAGATATTCATTGTTGAGTTCATAGCGATGACGATGGCGCTCATAGATGAGTGTTGATTGATACGCTTTATAGGCTTGTGTCCCGATTTTCACCTCACAGGCATAAGCTCCCAATCGCATCGTTCCACCCTTCATCTTTACATTTTTCTGATCATGCATCAGATCGATGACAGGATGAGCTGCATCCGGCTTCATCTCCGTACTGTAGGCATCTTCGAGGCCCATCACATTACGGGCAAACTCTACAACCGCGCATTGCAAACCAAGACAAATTCCAAAGAATGGAAGATTATTCTCCCGCAGGTAGCGGATGGCATTGATTTTTCCTTCTATACCACGCTCCCCGAATCCAGGGGCAACCAGAACACCGTCCAGATGCGAAAGTGCATCACCAATATTATCAATCACTTCAAGCGCTTCAGCATGGATAGGTTCTACTTCAACCTTACATTCATTGGCAGCACCAGCATGCACAAATGATTCATTGATGGATTTATAGGCATCCGGAAGTTTGTTGTATTTACCAACCAATCCGATACGTATTGTAAACTTTGGTTCTTTTAATTTCTTGAGGAATGCTCTCCAGGCGGTTAGATTGGGCTCGGTGGAAGCATCCAGGTTTAATTTAGCCAGGACGATCTTATCCAGGTTTTCATCCTTCATTAGCAAGGGCACATCATAGATGGTCTCGGCATCCATTGCTTCTATAACCGAATGACGGTCTACATTACAGAAAAGGGAAATTTTGCGTCTGAGCTCATCATTCAGTGGATGCTCGGTCCTGCATACGAGAATATCAGGCTGGTTACCTGTCTGGAGTAATTCCTTCACACTGTGCTGGGTAGGCTTGGTTTTCAATTCACCGGCAGCGCTCAGGTAAGGAATCAGGGTAAGATGAATAGTTATTGCATTTCCCGACCCCAGTTCGAGTCGGATCTGACGGATCGCCTCGAGGTAAGGAAAGGATTCAATATCACCGACGGTACCTCCGATCTCTGAAATCACTACATCATAATCACCGGTTTTACCAAGGGCTCTGATCCTGCGTTTGATTTCATCAGTGATATGAGGTACGACCTGGACTGTTTTCCCGAGGTAATCTCCTGCCCTTTCCTTGTTGATGACGGTCTGGTATATCCTCCCCGTGGTTACGTTGTTATCCTGCGAAGATGGTTTTCCAAGAAAGCGCTCGTAATGGCCCAGATCGAGGTCAGTTTCGGCTCCATCATCCGTGACGTAGCATTCTCCGTGCTCATATGGATTAAGCGTGCCCGGATCGACATTGATATACGGATCGAATTTTTGAATAGTTACAGATAACCCCCTGGCCTGCAATAGCTTAGCTAGTGAGGCTGAAATGATTCCCTTTCCGAGTGAAGAAGTTACACCACCCGTAACAAAAATATACTTTACCATGACCTGAGGAGGTTGTTACGGGGTGTAAAGCTACATATTTTAAGCCGGGTAAACGAATCGGATCTGGGGCAACAATGAATTTACATTGCAGGAAGGAAGCGGGCCTCATATATTCTATTACTTTACACCATAAATTATGGCAGATCTTAGCTGGTTCGACATCCTTAAGGTAATAGGTGCTTTGGCACTCTTTATCTATGGTATGAAGGTCATGAGTGAGGGTGTCCAGCGCTTAGCCAGCCTCCAATTGCGGGATGCCCTCCAACGCGTCACCCAAAATAAAGTCTCCACTTTTCTGACTGGTTTTTTTACAGCCACCGCATTGCAATCCAGTTCTGCGACCACGATCATCACGATCAGTTTTGTCAATGCTGGAATTATTTCACTGACGGCAGCAGCTGGAATCATTATCGGGGCAAATGCAGGCAGTGTCGTTACCATTTGGATGGTGACGATATTGGGGTTTGAGTATAGCCTCTTTAACTTGTGTCTGCCGCTGGTTGCCCTTGCTATGCCCTTTCTCTTTATCAAGAACGGCAAAAACAGGCACTGGGCAGAGACCGTGATCGGTTTCTCCATTATCCTGATTTCCCTGCAATTTCTCACGGACGTCGTAACGGATATCCAGAAACAACAGGATTTCATTTACTACATTTCAAGATTGGGGAATCATGGCTTTTTGTCCATTGTGCTATTTCTCACGATCGGGTTCGTCTTTACTGCCCTGATACAGTCTTCCAGTGCTTCCATGGCACTGACCCTGACCCTTGTTCTCAATGGATGGCTCCCTTTTGACATTGCGACCGTGATGGTTTTGGGCGGAGCCATCGGGACAACTGTGAGTACGGAAATTGCATCATGGGTAGGCAATACAGCATCAAAGAAAGCAGCCAGGATCCACGTCTTATTTAATCTGTTAGGTGTCATTCTGTTTCTGCCGTTTTTACCACTGATACTTGATTTTATTTCCTGGATGATGGTATACTTTTTTAAAACGGGAAATCCGGTGGTGGACAAATGGGCGATGCCGACAGGTCTCGCTATTTTCTATACGTTTTTCAATATTGTATGCGCCATTCTTTTTATGTCGATCATGCCCTGGCTTATTAGATTCGCTTCCCGTACAGTGAAGCCCAAAGTAAGGGACTCTGAAAAACTCAAGTTCATTGATACCGGATCCAATACGGCGGATCTTTCGCTACCGATTGCCCTACAGGAAATCATTCAACAATGCCTGCGGATCAAAAACCTGAACTCCATTCTCAACCGGATTATCAACTTCACCACCGAAGCAGAATTTCAGGACAACATGAACCAGGCCAATGAGTATCTCAACAAACTGCTCTTAAACCAGAAGGCTACGACGCTTTACCTGATCAGCATGGTAGAGGATAAGAGCTCGCTGGTCACCTCAAAGCAAATCAAGAACCTGCTTAACATCAATTTGCTCATCGATCATATCCGAAATACGTACGACGATATCTATGTGCTGATCGGTGAAAAAAGAAAGCAACGGATCTGGTATGGGCCTACACAACGGTCCATACTGCTTCACCGCATCAATGATGCCACCGTCATGCTCAAGCGCAGCATTCAATTGCTGCAGACCGGTTCATTCAATAAGAATAACTGGAAAGGACTGGACCTGAACCTTAAGGAAAAAAAGCAAGACTACCTGGATTATGAAAAGGAACTCCTCCTAGAACTGGAACGGGGCGAAATGAAGATGGCATCCGTCATCACCTATTACCGGATGGCCCAATACCTGGACAACATTAATGAGGCGCTGCGAAACATACTGGCAGAGTTGTCCGATGAACCATTAGGGATCGGCAACAAACAGTACTCAGCTCCGAGAGAAGAAGGATAAACCTGGTGTGCCGTTGCAGGAATTTGCTCCTGCAACCACCTGTATATCTATCGAGATCCCTAAGGAGAATCTAATTTGGAATTCTCTTGGTCGCAGGAGCAAATAGTTCGGCTACGCTCACCACGGCGCTCCTGCAACGGCTAACTTAATGAAGATTTACCCAGGCCT
>JANNSS010000251.1:0-1985 GCA_031402955.1 Saprospiraceae bacterium | reverse complement strand
CTTTCACCTATAGCCCGTTTCCGGGTTATCGTGGGGTTGACAAATTCACATATACATCTTGCTTTGAAGACACAGTTTATTGTGAAACCGCAACCGTATTTATCCATGTGACTGATCTGGAGCCTGAAAATGTTTTCACATACAAGTTGCAGACAACCAAAGATCTTCCGCTCACCATTGATTACCCAATAGCTTATACTGACTTTTCCTATATCATTACTCAGGAGCCTCAGCATGGGGAACTGGTAAATTATGCAGGATTGAATACCATTGAGTTGCCGTGTGAGTCAATTGATGCATTTAATATGCTGGTATATGAACCAGAAGCAGGGTATACAGGGTCAGATCACTTTGAATATTATTATTGTATTCAGCCTTCTAACCTTTGCTACCTGGTCAAGGTGGATATAAATGTTATCGAAGCACCTGAAGCAGAGTCATGTGCCTGTATTCGTGATTGCGTATGGCCGGGTGATGCCGATCTTGATGGTCGCATCGATATGAGTGACCTCCTGACCATTGGGTACAGGTTGGGTGAAACCGGACCTGTTCGTTCTTACAACAATCCTGAAACATGGTTTGGGCAGCATGCGGATAACTGGAATTTTTCCGGAAACAATCTGGGGACGCAATATCTCGATGCTAATGGAGATGGTGCTATAACGGCAAATGATGTGAGCCTTATTGATGAGTTTTATTATAGGGCACACGATGTTGTCGTGAAAGATGTTCAACAAAAATTGCCGTATCAATTTTCACTTATACCGGTTCAATTTTCACTCGATTCAGGAGACGTAATAATAGTTGATGTTTCATTAGGGAATGCTAATTTACCAGTACTTGATTTAAAGGGTACCAAATTCATCATTAACTTTCCTGCAGCATGGATGGATTCTTCTTCGGTTACAGTTGACTTCCATCAGAATTCATGGCTAGCAGAAGGAACGCCCTATATTTCTCTTGGGAAAGTTCCATGGAACGGCCGTATTGACGCAGGTTTTGCAAAAGCTAATGGTAATGGATCTAGCGGATATGGTGTAATTGGTACTATAACATTTATTATTACTGATGATATAGAAGGATTCAAAGAAGATGATGGAATAATCCAGATTCCTATTTCTCTTCATGCCGGAACAGCGATGGGAAGTGATGGCACATTATACGATGTTGAAGGCGATGAGGTCATCCTCACCTATGATCGCGGAAATGCCTCTAAGGATAAATACAACCTGATTGTGTATCCTAATCCTGCACAAGACTTCGTAGATATCCACCTCAACGGCAAAACAGCTATTGAATCAGTAAGCCTGATTGATCCGCAAGGCAGAGTCATCAGAAACTATGATGACATTAATCAGAAGCACCATCAGATAGATATCTCTGCATTGCCTGTGGGACTCTATTACATGCAAGTGAATCACACCCATGGGGTGATGACACAGTTGCTTTCTGTGATTAGGTAATAATCAATTCATCGTTCGTTTCGACTCTGCAGGCTTCGGCTACGCTCAGCCACCAGAAAATTCACTATCGAATTCAGCAAGAAATTTTGGATTGGATATTCTCCAACCAAAAAAGATAAGCTCGTTTCGAGTACGCTGGCTTCGGCTACGCTCAGCCACCAGAAAATTCTCTATCGAATTCAACAAGAAATTTTGGATTGGATATGTGCCAACCAAAATGTAATAAGTTCGTTTCGGCTACGCTCAACGAACTCAAAAAATTTATATAAGTCCCCTTCAGGGGATTTAGGGGTAAAACTAGAGTTTATTCCTATTCACTATCTCCAGTATCTCATCCCGATAATTCTTACCGATCGGTAGCTGCTTGATCTGGCCCTTCTCGAAGACATCAACAGAGGTCCCGTCTACAGCGTGGATCTTGTCAATGGATACGATATACGATCTGTGTATACGCTTAAACTTCGTTATAGGTAATTTGTCTTCAAGGCTTTTCATAGTTTGAAGTGTAACGACACGGCCTAC
>JANNSS010000250.1:0-11206 GCA_031402955.1 Saprospiraceae bacterium | reverse complement strand
TTTGAACAATTCATTCACTTAAAAATCAATATTGAACATACAGGGTTTGTAATGGATTATAAGGAAAGGGATGATTACGATATCTGGGTAGCTGACCCGCTCGGGGTTCCCTCCCAGGTAACTATTCCTTATTTTGATTGTATTTATTACAATCAGTTTAATGATGCAAAAGAGCGAGGAATAGATTTCTTTGCCACCCATCTGACGTTTGAAGAAAAAAACACATTTTATCAAAAGCTTTTTGAGTATGTCCCTGGATTACCTGAGGAAGCAAAGAGATTTTATTTTAGTTGCCCTGGCCTGGCCGCATCGACAGTATTGCTAGATAATATTGGCCTCTACATCGAGAACTTTTCTGGTATTCCATTTACTGCGGATGAGAATGCTACGCTCATGCGCTTTGGAAAAGTATTCCAACAAACCTATACCCGCTTTCTTGATCTGCAAAAAGCAGAAGCGCAGGCCAGAGAAGCAATGATTGAAACAGCATTGGAAAAAGTCCGTTCCAGGACAATGGCCATGCAGCATAGCGATGAATTGCAAGATGCTGCGATCGTTTTATTTCAGCAGATAAAATCTTTGGATGTTGAGACCGGCAGCTGTGGTTTTAATATCTGGGATAAAGATAAAAATTCAGCAACCGTATGGATGAGCTCTCCAGAAGGGGGATTACAAGAGCCATTCAAACTGATGCATACAGAAAGTGAAATCTATAAAGAAGTTATGGAGGCATGGCGAAGCCGAAAAAATATTTTGATAAAAGAAGTCAGCGGAGAAGCATTGAAAAAACATTTTGATTACCTATTGACACTGCCGGGTATCGGAACGGTTATAAAAGAACTCAGAAATACAAACTATTCATTTCCGGAAAGGATGATATATCATTTCGCTTTCTTTCATCAGGGCTACCTGTCTTTTCATTTACATGCGTCAAGACCTGAAACACATGATATTTTCAAACGCTTCGCAAATGTTTTCGAACAAACCTATACCCGCTTTCTCGATCTGCAAAAAGCAGAAGCACAAGCACGGGAAGCCAGGATAGAAGCGTCTCTTGAAAGAGTAAGGTCCAAAGCCATGGCCATGCATAGTTCTGAAGACCTGGCCGGAACGATTGGCGTTTTTTACCGTGAACTGAAATTGCTAAGCGAAACTCCGATCAGATGTGGAGTCACTCTAATCGATAAAGAAACACGGAATGCGGAGGTGACGACCATGAATACAACCGAACAAGACGATTCCATTGAAATAGTTGGAAATATTAAAATGGCGGGGCACAAGGTATTAGAGGAGGTATATGATCACTGGCTCATCCAGAAGGAATATCACGCCGTTTTACGTGGAAATGAAATCAAAGATTATTACGAGGTAATGAAACCGCAGATTTCATTCCCGGAATATCCTAATGATGAAATCCAGTTTGGCTATTACTTTATGTTTAACGAAGGTGATATTTATGCCTGGACCAAAAAAGAATTAGGTGAAGATGATCTTCAGATATATCGCAAGTTTACTAACGTTATCAGCCTAACGTATAAACGCTACAAAGATTTAATTCAGGCAGAAGACAATGCCAGGGAAGCCCAAATCGAGGCAGGGCTTGAGCGCGTCCGGAGCCGGACACTAGCCATGCATAAGAGTGATGAATTGGCTGACACTGCTGCAGTTGTATTCAGACAACTCATTGGCCTGGGCATAGCTCCAAACCGTCTGTACATTGCTATTATCCATGATGATAGCGGCGAACTTGAATTCTGGATCACTGACGAGGATGGCACCAAGGTTAGCACCAGGTTTATGGGGCATAAAGACCGGAATGATTCTGTGCGAAAAATGTATGAGGGATGGCAAGGCAAAAAAAAATCGATTACGATCAGCATGGAAGGCAAAGAGCTCCAGCAATATTTCCATTATCTGAGCGATGAACTACATGTGCCTTTCAGACAAGGCCTATCCCAGAAAAAAAGAGTACAGACGATTGCCTATTTCTCCAAGGGCTTCATTGGCATTGCTTCCCCGGATGATCAACCGGAAGAGACGAGCAGGTTACTGGAACGATTTGCAGCAGTTTTCAATCTGACCTACACTCGTTTCAATGACCTGCAACATGCTGAAGCGCAAACGGAAAAGGCGAAAATAGAAGTCGCACTGGAAAGAGTTCGTGCGCGGGCGCTCGCTATGCAGGAACCGGAAGAGTTGGTTGAAGTCGCACAAGTCATGAGACATGAGATGGGGCTACTGGGTGTAGAGGAGTTGGAGACCAGCAGCATTTATATTCATGACGACGGCGCTGATATTGCGGATTGCTGGTATGCCATCAAGGATATCCGCATTCCGGAAAAGAAATTGGTCGCAGACCACATCACGATGGAACTCCATAAAACCTGGGTGGGAAGAGAGATGCTTGAATTCTACAACTCAAGTCAACAGCAGACCTCCATCGTCATGCAGGGTGCTCACCGTATCGAGTGGATAAAATACTGTTCAGGTATCTCCGACGTACTTGAAGATTTCTATGGCGAGGTCATACCCAATCGGACTTATCATCTTTATAAATTCTCCAATGGTGCCATTGGTGCCGCTGCTGAAGGAGATATATCGGAAGAAAGTTGGGAACTCCTTCGACGAGCAACATCCGTGTTCTCCCTCGCCTACTCCCGTTTCAAGGATCTGACACAGGCCCGTGTAGACCTGCAAAAATTGAAAACTGAAAAACAGCGTGCAGAAGATGCTTTAGCCCATCTCAAAGCTGCCCAGACGCAACTCATCCAATCCGAAAAAATGGCCTCCCTCGGCGAACTCACCGCCGGCATCGCTCATGAGATTCAGAACCCACTGAACTTCGTCAATAATTTTTCGGACGTCAATACCGAATTGATTGAAGAAATGAAAGAGGAATTGCAACTGGGAAACAATACCGAAGCCATTGCCATTGCCAATGACATTGCTGACAACGAACAAAAAATAAATCACCACGGGAAGCGTGCAGATGCGATTGTCAAAGGCATGCTCCAACACAGCCGTACTAGCAGCAGCGTTAAAGAACCAACAGATATCAATGCCCTTGCTGATGAATACCTACGTCTTGCCTATCACGGCTTACGTGCAAAAGACAAATCATTTAATGCTACGATGAAAACAGATTTTGATGCAAGCATCGGTATGATCAATGTCATTCCGCAGGATATCGGGAGAGTGATTTTGAATTTGATCACGAATGCGTTTTATGCTGTGTCCGAAAAGAAGAAGTCCATCGATTCTTTTACCCCCCAACCCCCTGAAGGGGGACTTTTTTACGAACCCATGGTAATGGTTTCAACAAAACGAATTAGGTCCCCTTTAGGGGATTTAGGGGTAAATGTGAGTGTCTCCGACAACGGTCCCGGAATCCCAAAGAACGCCATGGATAAAATCTTCCAACCCTTCTTCACCACCAAGCCCACCGGGCAAGGAACCGGCCTCGGTCTATCTTTAAGTTACGATATTGTGAAAGCACACAGTGGGGAATTAAAAGTAGAAACACAGGAGGGAGAAGGCAGTGTATTCACCATTCAATTACCCGTTAGTTGATCAAAAGAATAGTGGGATTAAGGTATAAATCAGATAAAGCACTTAATATTTGAAATCCGTGAAATCCCTAAATCCGTTTAATCCGTGATTCAGACAAAAGAAGACATCGTCAAAGCACATGGCGGCGAATTGAAAGTAGAAACAAAGGAAGGCGAGAGAAGTAAGTTTATTATTGTATTACCAATCTGATATCTACCCTTATGAAGAAGCAAATGAAAGTAATGGTAACGCTCATTGTCGTTTGCTGGTTTATTATTTTTTCGAGCCAGGTGGTGGCCCAGCAAACTAAAGTTGACTCTATTATTCTGCTATTAAATAAAAGCTATAAAAACGACAAGCTGGACACCGCCAGCTTCGAATATGCAAAGGAGATTATATCTACCAGCACATTGACCGAAAGTCAAATCAATCAAATAGAAAAAACGATTGAAGGTTATCAGGACCGGGAGAAGGCCGTAATTGGTTATGTAGTATTAAATAATCTTTTTGAATCAGATCCCGGCCAGGCTATTCCGTACGGAAAATTACAAATAGATAGATTAGCTAAATTTAATTCTCCTGAAGTTGCACAATTAAAAACGTATTATCTCAGCAGACTCAGGCTTTCCTTTCGCAATTCCAACAGGCTTGTAGATGGTTTAGGCTATTACTCGCAGAAATTAAATGAGTATAAATCCGGCAATGACACAACAAGCATCTCCGTTTGCTACTTTGTATTATTCGGTTTTTACAGTATGTCGGGCATAACAGATCTGGCCGTTTATAATTTGAAGAAATCTATCAGTTACATGGATACACTGAAACACAAGTCGGCATGGCAAGCTAATATGGCTGTCCTGGGCCATGAATACTTATTAAAGGGAGATAAGAATGAATGTATACGCTATAGTAGTATAGCGCTTTCTTCTTCCACAGAAAACGCTGCTCGCCGTTTTCCTGCCTTGACGATGGCGAGAATAATGATCTTATATAACGAACTAGACAGTGCCGCTTATTTTATAAATATAGCCAAGAAAGACACTATCGCTGTCAGAGGAAGGGATGATCGTTATTGCGCTCTGCTTCAAACAGAAGCCTTGTACAAAATACAATCGGGTGCTTTGGATGAAGCTGAAGCACTGCTGAAAGAATGCTGGCAATTGATTATTGAAAACAATATTCCTGTTAGCCCCGGCGCAGGTACCATAGCACCCGATTATTACCTGGCCCAGGTCAGGATTAAACAAAACAGGCTTGACGAAGCCATTGCACTTCTTATAAGTGATATTGATCGGCTAAGCAACAATCGTCTGCATGTACTGAGGGATTACAAACTGATGGCTGAGCTTTATAAAGAAGTGGGTAAAGGTGATAAGGCTGCTGAAACCTATGCCATTTTTGTTGCTAAACAGGATAGCTTGCTGGCTGACCAGAATAAATACCGATCCATCAGTTTTGAAGCCGAACAGCAACTAAATGAAAAGGAGTTTTCCATCGCCAGGCTCGAAAGCAAGAATAGAATTTCATCTCTCACCAATAACTTTTTGATTGGAATAGCAGCCTTGGTAGTATTAATAGCTGCCAGCATCTATAGCCGGTTTCATTCCAAAAAGAAAGCCAATAAGGTGCTGGAAAAAACATTGACTGATTTAAAATCCACCCAATCCCAGCTCATCCAATCCGAAAAAATGGCCTCCCTCGGTGAACTCACCGCAGGCATAGCCCATGAAATCCAGAACCCGCTGAACTTCGTCAATAACTTTTCTGACCTCAATACAGAATTGATTGAAGAAATGAAGCATGAACTCCAATCCGGGAATACCGGAGAAGCCATCGCCCTTGCCGGTAACATCGCGGAAAATGAACAAAAAATAAACCACCACGGCAAACGCGCTGATGCGATTGTCAAAGGCATGCTCCAACACAGCCGCAGCAGCAGCGGAGTCAAAGAGCCTACCGACATCAATGCACTTGCTGATGAATACCTTCGCCTCGCCTATCATGGCTTACGTGCCAAGGATAACACGTTTAATGCCACAATGAAAACGGATTTTGATGCAAGCATCGGTATGATCAATGTCATTCCGCAGGATATAGGAAGGGTGATTCTGAATCTGATTACAAATGCGTTTTATGCGGTATCTACCTTTGCCCCTAAATCCCCTGAAGGGGACTTGCCATATACTCCTATTGTCACAGTCACCACAAAACTTATCAAGTCCCCTTCAGGGAATTTAGGGGCAAAACGGGACACAGGGGATTTAGTGGTAGAGATAAGCATCCGCGACAACGGCCCCGGCATCCCCAAATCCGCCCTCGACAAAATCTTCCAACCCTTTTTTACGACCAAGCCCACGGGACAGGGAACAGGATTAGGGTTATCATTATCTTACGATATCATCAAAGCACACGGTGGAGAGATTAAAGTAGAAACAAAAGAAGGAGAAGGCAGTGCGTTTACAATTTTGTTACCAATAAGCGCTTAAATAAATGAAAAACGAAGTAAAACTGTTTGAGCAACAAAAGGTAAGAACCCATTGGGATGAAACGGAGGAGAAATGGTATTTCTCAGTCATTGATGTTCTTTCAATATTAACGGAGAGCAAAAATCCGCGAGACTACTGGTTTAAAATGAAAACCAGGGTAAAAACAGAAGACGGACTTGAACTGTCGACAGTTTGTCGACAGTTGAAAATGAAAGCTACCGATGGTAAAATGAGAGAAACCGATGCGGCGGAAACACAGGTGCTTCTACGTATCATTCAATCCATCCCATCTCCCAAAGCAGAACCATTTAAACAATGGCTGGCAAAAGTAGGCTATGAAAGGATGCAGGAATTAACTGACCCCGGGCAAGGCCTCGACCGGGCAAGGGAAAACTGGCAGAAGCTAGGCCGCAGTGAAAAGTGGATACAACAACGAATGACGGGTCAGGAAACCCGGAATAAGTTAACAGATTACTGGAAAGAAAGCGGTGTTGAAAAGTCGGACGAGTTTGCCTTTTTAACCAACATCATTCATACGGAGTGGACTGGCCTTTCGGTTAAGGAACATAAAGGAATTAAAAAATTGAAAACGCAAAACCTTCGCGATCACATGAATGAGGCGGAGTTAATCTTTACCGCACTCGCTGAACTTTCGACCCGACAAATTGCTGAAACCGAAAAAGCAATAGGACTTAAGCAAAATGCAGGAGCTGGAAAGAAAGGGGGAAAGATTGCAAAAGATGCCAGGCTGGCTTTGGAACAAAAGACAGGTAAAAAAGTGGTAACGGGTGAGAACTTTTTACCTCCAGCTAAGCAAAACAAAAAAATAAAATAGCATTAATAATCATAGCTTATGAAATCCATATCTTCCGAGCAATACGTCCGAAACGCAGTGAATGCGAGCCTTAGCACAGAAAGGTTTGATTCGGACAATGTGCAATTTTATATACGCACATGGCGGAGATATAAAAGTAGAAACGAAAGAAGGAGAAGGCTCTGAATTTATCATCACATTAAACCAGTCATGAAGTAATGCGAATGCGATCTTCTGTTAAATACATTATCACTCCTTTACTTTTTCTTTTGTCATGCGGCAAGCATGATGAGTCATCCGGATTTACCCATCAGACACTCAACATCACCGAAGCCGTAGGATACGAAGTACCCGCTAATCTCCTTTCAGTACCTGTGGAGATACCCTTTAGCGAACCTACGTCAATAGCAGTAAGAAATCCAAAAGTATTTCCAACCAATACACATATTCAGCCTGCAGGTATACCCAGAAAAATAACAGCAGGAAATCCCAGAATAGTAACACCGGGAAAAGACACGTTCTCCATGCCTCAGGTATTCACTGTGAAGGATAGCACGTTTACGGCTGGTATTCCAGTGGTTGTTACTGTAAAAGACCCCACTCTAAAGGATCAAAATCCACTCAATTTCAGTTCGCTCAGCAAATTGCAGGGATTGAAAAATAGTATAGTCAGATGCATGCTTGAAGACCAACATGGAAATCTTTGGTTTGGTACTAACGGCGGTGGGGTTTCAAAATATGACGGCAAATCCTTTACTCATTTTACGCAAACGGAAGGCCTCAGCAGTGGCACGCTGAGATCTATGCATGAAGACAAAAACGGTAATCTATGGTTTGGCACTGATGGCAGAGGTGTGTCAAAATATGACGGAAAATCCTTCACCCATTTTACTGGAAATGAAGCCATAGCTCATCTCACCGTACGTGCTATCCTAGAAGACAAAGAAGGAAATATGTGGTTTGGGACAGATAACGGCGTTTTCAAATACACAACTTCAAGGGATACTTCATCAGCTACTTTTACGCATTTCACAATTAAGGAAGGATTGATCAATCCCTCTGTCTGGGCCATGCTGGAAGATCGGTCAGGTAACCTTTGGATCGGAACAGAAGAAGGCCTGGTCCGTTATGACGGCCACTCTTTTGCATGGTACACCACAACAGAAGGGCTCAGTGATAATGGCATTATCTCTCTCCTCGAAGACAAAAAAGGGAACCTGTGGATCGGCACTTACCAGGGAGGTTTTACAATATTTGACGGCAACCTTGTCGATGGATTAGAAAAAGGTGATCCTAACGATCCGCAGGATCAACAAGACTTTTTGAAGATCAATGGAAATCCTATTAAGTCCTTCACCCATTACGCCGAGAAAGAGGGACTTGGAAATAACTCGGTATGGTCCATGATGGAAGACAAAAACGGAGACATCTGGTTTGGTACAGGGACAGGTGCTTCAAAATTTGACGGCAAGTCTTTTGCCCACTTTACCGAAAAGGAAGGCTTCAGTAACATGGAAGTGTTTTCAATGCTGGAAGATAAAAGAGGAGGTATTTGGCTTAGCGCTTCTTACCGGGGCATCTTAAGGTATGATGGTAAAATCTTCACCCATTTCACCGAACATGAAGGTCTGTCGCACAAGGTGGTATATGCCGCACTGGAAGATCAACGCGGGGATCTTTGGTTTGCTACAGATCAGGGAGGAGTTTCGAAATACGATGGCAAATCTTTTACCCATTTTTCCAAAAACGAAGGGCTGTTGATCAACCAGGTCAGGAGCATTTTGGAAGACAGGAAAGGAAACCTATGGTTAGGAACAAATGGGGAAGGAATATCAAGGCTTTCACGACATGAATTGAAGAATACAGTAACCTATTCGATTACAAACTTTGCTCAAAAGGAAGGATTAATCGATGGCATGATCTGGTGCTCTTTAGAAGATAAAAATGGAAACCTCTGGTTCGGCACGAACAAAGGGGCTTCAAAAATTTCTATCCACGAAGCCCTTGGGTCGACCACCTATTCCTGTACGAATTTTACGGTAAAAGAGGGATTGATTGACAATACCATTCAGGATATCCTTCAGGATAAAAACGGAAACATATGGTTTGCAACGGATGGCGGCCTGACAAAATATGACGGTAAGGCCTTTGTTTATTTCCTTAGGAATGAAGAGGTACGATCTTTGCTCGAAGATAAAAACGGAATCCTTTGGCTCGGCACAAATAAAGGCCTCCTGAAATATGATGGAAAATCGTTTACCCGATTCACCGAAGATCAGGGTCTCATTAATAACTATATAACAAGTATACTGGAAGATAATCACGGAGACTTGTGGATCGGGACGAGGCTTGGACTTAGTAAATTATCAACATCCGTATTACATTCTTTTTCTGGTGACAGTAATTCAATTTCCCTACGGCAAGAGGACATCCTTTTTACCAACTACACCTATGAAAATGGATTTTTAGGGATCGGTTGTAATACAAATGCCATGATGGAAAGCAAAGACGGCACGATCTGGATTGGAACCAATGACCGTCTCACTGCATACCACCCGGAGGGCGAAGTAACGGATACCCTGCCACCTACTATTCAGATCACTGGAATCGAATTATTCAATGAACCCATTGCATGGGCCATGCTTGATCAACATCACGACAGTGCCATTACGATTGGGACAGGCGTAAAAATAAAAAACTATCATTTCGACGGCACAAGCAGGTGGTATGGAATACCTGAAAAATTAAGCCTCGCTTACAATAACAACTATATCGCCATTTCGTATAACGGGATCACCGCAAAAAATCACAGTAAAGTAAAATACAAATATAAGCTTGATGGGAACGACGAATACTGGAGTACTATCACTTCAAAAACGGAAGCCCCATACGGAAACCTGGCATCCGGCAGGTATACCTTCAATGTCAAGGCCATGAACAGTGAAGGATACTGGAGTGAAACGATGCGCTACCCATTTACGATCCGTCCGCCCTGGTGGAAGACCTGGTGGGCGTACTGCCTTTATGGACTTTTATTTGTTGCAGCTATCAGGAGAATAGATATTTATCTGAGGCAACGAGCCATCCGTGCAGAGCAAGAGAAAGCACAAAGAAGAGAACTCGAACAGGCCAAAGAAATTGAAAAGGCTTACAATCAGCTTGAGACGGCACATGAAAATCTAAAATCTACCCAGGCCCAACTCATCCAATCCGAAAAAATGGCTTCCCTCGGCCAACTCACCGCAGGCATCGCCCATGAAATACAAAACCCGCTAAACTTCGTCAACAATTTTTCGGAAGTGAACGAAGAGTTACTTGCTGAAATGAAAGATGAGATGGACAAAGGAAATATGGATGATGCAAAAGCAATCGCAAATGATGCCATAGAGAATCAGCAAAAAATTCTTTTCCACGGCAAGCGCGCCGATGCCATCGTGAAAGGTATGCTGCAACATAGCCGTAGCAGCAGTGGTGTAAAGGAACCCACAGACATCAATGCCTTAGCCGATGAATACCTGCGCCTCGCGTACCACGGCCTGCGTGCAAAGGACAAATCTTTCAATGCGACAATGAAGACCGACTTTGATGAAACCATCGGCTTGATCAATATCATACCGCAGGATATCGGGAGAGTAATTTTGAACTTGATCACGAATGCATTTTATGCGGTTTCTACCCTTGCCCCTAAATCCCCTAAAGGGGACTTAACCTACGTCCCAACTGTAATAGTCACCACTAAATTATTGAAGTCCCCTTTAGGGGATTTAGGGGCAAAACGGGTCACTATTAGCGTCCGCGACAACGGCCCAGGCATCCCCCAATCCGTCCTGGACAAAATCTTCCAACCTTTCTTCACAACAAAACCCACAGGGCAAGGAACAGGATTAGGTTTATCCTTAACTTACGATATCATCAAAGCACATGGTGGTGATATCACAGTAACTACGAATGAAGGCCAGGGCACTGAATTTATTGTCCGTCTGCCTATGACATAGGGCAATAATTTCATTACTTTTATAGAGTTCACAGCAGGCATCCACTTTTTTAATGCTTGTGGTGTCATCATTAACCAACTTCATTCAAATGCCCCAATACAAATCGATTCTGAACGTCTGCATATTCGCCTTATGCTATTACTTTTCATACTTGCCGCTCGCTGCCCAATCCCAGTTAAAATACGAGATACTCAATACCGAAAACGGCCTCTCCTCCAATTGGGTCACGGCGATGTTCCAGGATAGCTATGGCTTCATCTGGATCAGCACCACAAATGGCCTGAACCGCTATGATGGCTATGAGATCAAACAATACCTGCCAAGACTCAATGATACTACCTCAATAAGCGGTAGCCTAACCA
>JANNSS010000249.1:0-2323 GCA_031402955.1 Saprospiraceae bacterium | reverse complement strand
TGGTAACAGGTGGCGTGAATTGGGGATGGAAGGGTGTGCATATGTGAAAGCTAACTATAGCCTTCCGTTTGCAATGGATGCACATGAGGAGGTTTATCAAAAGATATTTCATCAAAAACACACAGCACATTAACCCCAATCAAAGTAGCGTAACCAGATGACCATGAATAAAAACCACTGCTGATCGTATGACGGAATTTAAGGTAGATTATATCGGCATCGGAGCAGCAAAGGCCGGCACAAGCTGGGTAAATAAAATGCTCGGCGCGCACCCGGGTATATGCACTGCTGAGCCTAAGGAAGTGCATTTTTTTCATGATCAGATTCATTTTACTGCTCCTGTGCACCAGGGCAATTTCAACAAGGGACTCACCTGGTACAAGCGGTTCTTTCAACATTATGCGGAAGGCCAAATCAAGGGGGAGATTACGCCAAAATATTTGATCTCTTCAGTGGTGCCAGAGAGAATCAAGAATATGTTTCCAGAAGTGAAGTTGATCTTGTGTATGCGGTCACCCGTAGATCGGGCCACTTCCCATTATTATTTTACAAAGTATTATTTGCAAGCTGAAAAGAGACCTATCGGTCAGGCTATGCATGAAGAAGAAGAATATATCAACAATGGGTTATACTTCAAGCACCTGCAGCGTTATCTGACTTTTTTTCCTGCATCTTCCATTCACCTGATATGGTTTGAAGAGATTGTCAGCCAGCCCGACAAAGTACTTACGGATTTATATCGCTTCTTAGGTGTGGATACAACCTTCAGGCCACCTGGTATGCATGATAAATCCAATTCCGCTAAAAAAGTAAAGTCCAGACATATAAGGGAATTACTGGCATGGGGTGAAAGAAAGTCGACAGAAATAGGTTGGTCGGGATTTGTCAGGTTTCTCAAGCGCATGAAAATCAATAAAGCGATTGCTTACTTCAATGCTAAGGATATCCGATATGAAAAAGTAAGCAAGGAAGACAGGGCCTGGCTCATTGAGCAGTTCAGGGAGGATGTACTCGGGTTGCAGGCTTACACAGGCAGGGATCTCAGCGCGTGGTTGAAATAGTGCGGCTCTTTCCCTTGCTGATATGCAGGGAAAAAGTATTTTTACTCTGTGGCATCAAAACAAAACAAGACTGGCAAAGGCATTTCTGTTCAAAAGCCCAAAGTGTATTCCCCAAAAGGGATTCAGTCAGTCAACTTATTGACGATTGCTTTACATGGCTTGCTCGGAGGCCTTGCATATTTTTTCTTACATCCTATTCTTGCATTTAGCACTGTCAACTCAGAAAGTTTAATGTTGCTGATGACTGCGCTATCTGTTGGATTGGCGGCCTTTGGAGCAACAGGTCTATTTAAGCAGCATATCGACCGAATCATCCTCGCGACAATACCCTTGATCATCCTCCATGTAGTGGCGAATGTCATGCTAACGTATAGCTGGCTTGAAGCTACAGGTATTTCTGTTTTCATGGCCAATGCGCTTACCATTCCGCTGGCCATTCCAGTCTATTTTATTTTGAAATACAAATCTATTGCACCCGATCCCGAAACCTCACCTGAGGTCTACGCTGTTTCAAAAGTCTTTGCGGGCATCGGTCCTAAAGTTGCGGCGCTCCTTATCTTATTGATATCCGCTTTCCTGATTTTCTACCGGCTGGGATACTATGATATCTGGGAGGATGAAAACCTGGTGATCAATGCGGCAGTGGGAGTGTATGAGGAAGGATTCAGTTACCTGAAGGAAGGTTATGACAGAGCCTGGGTGCATACAATTATGTGTGCTGGTGTATTTGAGGTGTTTGGTGTTTCAGAATTTACTGGTCGCCTTCCATCCGCGATTTTCGGGATTGCCTTTGTGCTTATCTGTTTTTATGTTTTCGCACGATGGTATGGGCTGGCCTGGCTGGCCTTACTGATCCCATTGGTCTGTCTGATGAATGATCGGTTTCTGATCCTTTTCAGATATATGCGTATGTATGCGCTGTTGATCCCGCTTTTCCTGATTTGTGTGTATTTGATTTCAAGGGCCATCAGCAGGGTGCAGCAAGGATCAGTAGGAGATTCTCAGCAGCACATGTTCAGACGCAACTGGATTTATGTGGCGCTTGCACTGGTATCGTTGCCTTTACTGGCACATGTGCACAAGCTTTCTATGATTGTGCTTCCGGCTTTTGGTTTACTCATTTTGTATTTAGTCATTCTTCACCGCACAAGGGCTCAGATCAGGTTGCTGTGGGCTGCTGTGGGAGGCACCGTTATCATTTTGATTCTAACTTTTGTCGTCCAATTGGATTCTTTTAGAATGTTCAGACAGGTGGCGGGCAG
>JANNSS010000248.1:0-2668 GCA_031402955.1 Saprospiraceae bacterium | reverse complement strand
GGAAAAGCAATAGTCAAAGTAGAAGTAAATCAAATCATGAGAGGTGTTATATCCCCACCGACTCTAATGACTTTATGCAAGACCGCACAAAATGAATTTGAGGCTTATTGTGAGATGTCTGCCATTCCCACTGGACAACTTCTTGGTGGTAAGATCTGTGCAGCTTTGGATCGTCAGCATCCCCGGGATCTGTTTGATGTAAAACATATCCTTCAAAATGAAGGATTTAACAAGGAAATCAAAACAGGATTATTGTACGCTGTTTTATCAAGCGCACGGCCTTTACATGAGTTATTGAACCCACACTTCCAGGATCAACATGATACTATAGAAAATCAATTTGATGGCATGACGGAGGAAGCATTTACTTATGAAGACTTTGAAGCGACCCGAATTGAATTGGTGGAAACAATTCATCAAAACTTAACCGAAGAAGACAAAGCATTCCTCCTTTCGTTTAACAGATTGGGGCCCGATTGGGCTATATATAATTTTCAGCACTTCCCTTCAGTGAGATGGAAATTGAAAAATCTGCAGAAACTGAGAGAAACCCAATCTGAAAAATTTAATAAGCAATGTGACTTGTTAGAGCGCTTATTTCATGCTCAATAAATTAGCCGAACTGTTTGCTCCTGCAATATGGTTTAGAGTATAGGCTTAGGAGGTTAGGGCTTATAAAATAAAAAAAGTCCGGCCATCCATTCAACAGATAACCGGGCTTTTATATTTCAGTTGAGTTTATTGCTTTACAAACTTATTTACAGAAAGCACACGTCCATCTGAAACAGCTTGAAACAGATACATTCCTTGAGGCAAGCCAGAGACCTCAATACTTTGAATTGCGTTTCCAGATTCGGCTTTCTTGCTCAATAATCGTTGACCAGTAATACTTACAATCTGTAAAGACATATCCAATCCGGCCGGTGAAGGAAGCTCCACTATCAGTATACCATTAGTGGGGTTAGGGTATAACACCAATTTATTAAATACATCAGACTGTGTGTCTTGACCTAATCCTGCGGAAGGCTTCTGTACCTCCTGAATACTCACCCCCGACTCTATCAACTCCAAACCATTCAATCTTACAATCGTCACAGCATCAATATAGACATCGTCATTGTTGTCACTGGCATCGCATTGGATAAGGAGTGAACCGGCAGACGTTAGGATAAAATTTGGCACAAGAAAATCAAAGGGAATAGGACTTGACCCCCCTGATGATCTCTCATTATGACAAAATTCCTCTCACCCTGTCAAGGTGAAAGGAATTTATGTTCAGTTAGATTTTTAAGGTATCAATGCCTGCTATCATACAGACATCAGAGCCTACACCGCAGGCAACAACACCGTATCCAGCATCGCCTTCAATCTCACAAATCCGAGGATCTGTGCGTCTTCTGAACTCAGCACTGGTTCGTCATTGTCCTCTTCGTCATCCGTAGGCAGGATGGAGAAAGCGAGGAAATCGAGCAGGTCCTTTTCAGGGAAGTTTTCAGCGATAGCATCCACGAAGTCATCGAGGTCTCCGTCGGCAGCTTCGAGGGCTTCCCAGTTGGCATCTTCCAAATCAAAGAGCACTTCTTCGTCTTCGATCTCCTTGTAGAGGCCGTTGCGCTTGAGGCTTTCGAGGCAGATGGTACCCAGGAAGATCATATAGGCATGGTCTTCTTCGGTCATGTCGACCTCTTCATCCTCCAGCAGGAGGTATTTGAGGCTTTCCATATATGGCGATGGATCCAGGGATCCGTTTTCTCCTTGCTCGAGGATCTGGTCGATTAATTCTTCGGTAACTTTCATGGTTTGGCGATATATTAGGACAAATTTAAATATAATTTTTGACAAGGCAGAGGGCAAAAAAGGCAGAACGGCAGAACGGCGGAAGGGGCTGAAGAGGAGAAAGAGGCTGAAGGGGCGAAAGGCAAGGGGCAAGGAGCAAGGGGCAAGGGGCAAGGGGCAAAAAAGGCGAATTGTAAAGTCTTACCGGGTCCCTGAGCTTGTCGAAGGGTATCAAGCGAAGACCCCTCTTTTGGCCGCCCTCTTCGCTGCGCGATGAGGCGGCCGAAGAATTCGGAATTTTTTCCCCTTCGACAGGCTCAGGGAGCAGGATGATGCCCAATTATAAATTTGGGAATTCAAAAACCTGAGAATATCTAAGGTGCTGAAGGTTTAGGTCTTTTTACAGTCCACTTTGCTTAGCGAAATACTCGTTCAAATTTTTACCCCCTTTAGGGGGCTAGGGGGCAAAAGGAGGATTCACAATAATTAACCTTCAGAACTTTCTGCTTAAGATACATTTGTGCCTTCGCATTAAATTTGTACTTCCTTAATCACCCCAAATTCGTGAAATCAATCTTACGACTCTCTCAAATCCTGATCATGGCATCACTCCTGTCTACCATCATTGGTTGTTTCCAGAAAAAAGAAAAGGCGAATGATCTTCCTGCCTGGCTTGAGACGCATTTTCCGGGACAACTGGTGGTGGTCAATAATATCGTGAATCTGGATCCCATGAATCTGTTTATCAAAGAGAAGAATACGATCCTCGCAGATAAAAATGATCCGGAGGTCCAGATCAGCGTCAAGTGGTTTAAAAAGGAAGAAGGCCTCGGACTCAATGTTGCAGAAGTACAAACGTCTTTAGACAATGCTAGAAAAGATATCAAAGCTG
>JANNSS010000247.1:0-8966 GCA_031402955.1 Saprospiraceae bacterium | reverse complement strand
GGGATGGCTTGGGGTATATTTCCTATACTCCTCGCTACCAAAGGATTTTCGTTGCCCCAGATAGGCATAGTGACCGCTGTCTATCCGGCAGTCTGGGGCATTGGCCAATTGGTAACCGGGAAATTGTCAGACATCCTTTGCAAAAAAGACTTATTGTATGCCGGTATGATGCTTCAGGCTATAGCACTGGTAGCGCTTACATGGGCGCAAAGTATGTTTCACTACATTGCATTGTCCAGTCTGCTTGGTTGGGGGACTGCTATGGTATATCCAACTTTCCTGGCCTCCATAGCTGAAAACACCCATCCACTTGACAGGGCAAAAAGCATAGGTATCTTCAGGCTCTGGCGCGATCTGGGTTATGCTATCGGGGCAGTCCTCACCGGTATCATTGCTGACCTGATCAGTATCAATGCTTCTATCCTTTTTATTGGCATCCTGACACTGGGCTCTTCCCTGATCATCCAAAACAGGATGAGCTGCATGGATAAACGCGCCTTTAAAGTATGGCAATGGTTACTCAACAAAACAACACGAGCACATGGATAACTTCGACCGCCACAGTCATTGGGAAAATATATACAAGACAAAGCAAGCAAACGAAGTCGGCTGGTATCAGCCTGTTCCGACCACTTCCCTTGAATTTCTAAAACAATTCAATATCCCTGTAACAGCGAAAGTCATTGACATTGGAGGCGGAGATAGTTTTTTCGTTGATCATTTACTTGATCTGGGCTATCAGGATATCACCGTGCTTGATATTTCTGAGACAGCCATCACAAGGGCGAAAGAGCGCCTGGGTGATGCATCTGAAAAAATAAAATGGATTGTAGCAGATGCTGTAAATTTCAAATCTGAAGAAAAATATGATTTTTGGCATGACCGTGCCGCATTTCACTTCCTCACCAAGGACCGTGAAGTTGAAAAATATGTTGAAACTGTGCAACAAAGCATGAATCCTACAGGAATACTGATCATTGGTACTTTTTCAACGGATGGACCAAAAAAATGCAGTGGTATCGAAATCAAACAATATTCTGAAGCTTCAATGGTGGAGCAACTGAAGAAGTACTTCCATAAGGTCAAGTGTTACACTATAGATCATATAACACCTTCCGGTGCGACACAGAACTATATTTTCTGCAGCTTTAGAAAAATGCAAGTGGCCTGATCCTTTCTGCATCAATCCAGCCAGCGGGATAAGGATTGACATCTTGCATACGTTATGAGGTAAGCTTTCCTTGCTTTACAAACGTATCTTTGAAGGATAAATCAAACAATCACCATGAAACATATTCTTCTTTGCATCCTTGCGACTATTACCCTGCTCTCTTGCGACTCAGATACTAAACCCGCTCAACAAAGTGCGGCACCTGCCATTAACTTCAAAACCAATAGTGTACCCGTACCCTTTGGAGGCAGTTGGATCAGTGAAGAGTACCTGAACAAGATCAAAGAACATCAATCACCACGGAAAGCGCAGGAAGGGAGCGAAGAATGCTTTATCCAACTCCCTGATAACACCCTTCGTCCCGCGACGATGGTCATCAACTTCCATGAAGGTCTTTCTGACCTGGTGACGGTCAGCAATAATGGTGCATTCCAGCTGTGGGACAAACAAGGGGATACGCTTTCCAGCGCATTGTATACGATTCAAATACTTTCTGCTGACAGCATCAAAATCGGGGATAAACTTTTTATCAAGATCAATCCTACCGCCACCAACAACGATCCCCGTATCCTGGAAGAAATCCTGTTTAAAGGAACTTACATTACAAAGAAAGGAGAGCGCGTCGAATTTAAACCTAATGGAGAAGTAAGCGGCCTCGGGAAATACAAGTATTATGAACCAGTGATGGATTATTTTGATGCCGGCCTACAAGTTGATCAGGTTGGCCTTGGCGAAACGGTAGACAAACTGGAATACTTCGGATTTAATTTTAAAAAGAACAAATTGGAGCTATACAAGTTGAAATGTGATGCTTATGATGACATAGACAAAAGGTGTGTAGAAGTAAGTTTCGGTGAGAAACTGTACGACCTTCAGAAATCAACCTCTGATTAATGTTTTCTACCTGTTGTTGGTGAGGACAACAACAACTGCCATGCAGATGGCCTGGTGCGCCGCAGAGAGCGTAGTCGAACTGTCCTCACCACCAGCGAAGATGATTTCTACCTGTAGCCAGGAGGCTACTACGACAATCTCGAATTAGAACATGATTCCAATGCTTTAACCGTCGGCAGCCGGAGTCTACCACCAACGTCTGGTTTTTTTATAAAAAACAGACGCAGGTCGCAGGCGGAACCTGCGCAAAAAACGAGCATTACTCGTCTGGCGTCTGCGAGTCTGGAGTCTGGTATCTAAATTCAGGGATCTGGCGTCCAAAAACCAGATCTATGCAGCGGATTGGTTTTTACTAAATTTACAGCCTATGAAAGAAGCGATGATTGTACAGAACACGATCACTATCAATGCCCCGGTTGAAAAGGTATGGCAGGCACTGGTGGATCCGGAAATGACCAGGATTTATATGTATGGTTGCGAGGCTATTTCTGACTGGAACCCGGGCAGCTTGCTGCTATGGGAAGGGGAATACGAAGGCAAGAAAATGGTGTTTGTCAAAGGCTATGTCACAGAAATCGATCCTCCCCGGTTGTTGAGATACACAATATTTGATCCTAACTCCACCATGGAAGATATCCCTGAAAACTATCTGAATGTCACCTACAAACTGAAGGAGGAGTCAGGAAAGACGACACTAACGGTAATCCAGGATGGGTTCGAAAACGCTGCCAGGGGCGAAGAGCGATACATGGAGGTATCCAATAAAGGCGAAGGGTGGAATCCCATCCTCCAGGCGATCGCCAATCTGCTGGAGAATCCATAGGGAACTCTGCCTGTATAAGCCTATCTTTGGAAACCAAACATCAACAACACACATGAGCCAGAAAATATCGAAGGCAGCCATCCTTGCCGCCTGTCTGAATAAACAAGAGGATCTAATCAGAAATTTCACGGAGCGAATTGATGAAGTGAAATCTGAAGCCTTTAGTCATACAGAAACACCAAGCCAGACGGACGAAGGCTCAGATTCTTCTGAAGAAATGCTTGAAGTGATGGGGCAGGAACTTCAATTTGTGAGAACCGAGCTTGAAATCCTCCGATCGATTGATCCTAAAAATGCTGCCGATCATGTAGAAAGAGGTGCTGTTGTTGTCACTGACCAACGGATATTCTTCATCGGCGTATCCACCGAAGAAATCGAATTGGAGGGTACAAAGGTGTTTGGCATGTCCGAAAAAGCACCTTTATACAGCCATATGAAAGGCTTGAAAGCTGGTGATACCTTCCAATACAATAGCACCAAATACCAGATTGAGGTCATTTACTAGAAATTGAAGTCAACAAACTTTTTACCGTAGCAGGATCCGGAGACAGCTTATTTTTTCTTCAGGTACATCGTTTTGATCACCAGTACACTGCCCTCAACTCTCCCTTCGATCGCTCCTGCATCGTCTGTGAGACGTATATTTTTTATCAATGTTCCCCTTTTAAGGTCTTTATTAAATCCTTTTACCTTGAGATCTTTTGTCAGCAGCACTGAATCCCCTTCTGCTAGTATGGTGCCGTTACTGTCTTTTACTATGATTTTGTCTTCCATATCATTTCTAAATAAGGCCATAAAGCTAGCATTATAATGCGGGGACCTAAAAGAAAACAATATCTTTCACCATAGCCAAAACTCATTTCCGCTATGAGGATCTCCTTTCGAAACCAGGTCAATGCATTGCAAAACTGTCTGAACAGTTTTGATCCTAAAAGCAATGCAACAAGGTATACCTGCCTGAATAATCTCTCCTCCTTGCCCTTCACTATCGGTCAGGACTTTATCCATTATTTTGAAGCCTTACTCTTTGTCCTCGCGTATCCCGCTGATGAAGCACAGCGAACACTTGCAGAAAGAGAAATGCAACGCATCTCTTCGTTCCTGAAATCAAGTGTAAAAGATCAGCATCCGGCATTGATCAGTTCAGGCTTGCCGTTTACACAAACGAAAACACGTTTTTCCCATGACATGGTTCGATGGCTGCTGGTACATCCACATTGCAAGACCACATTGGATGATTTTGTCAACCCATCACACACCCTCAATGATGTACTCAGATTAACATTACCCTCCATTGAACTTCCAGAAACAACAGCAGGACTGGAAAACACAGAGCTGATGGATGCATTGCATATTCGTCCATCTAATCGTTTGCAATTTATTATCAATGAACTGGCACGTTTCGATGAGTTGCCCTATGTCAAGGATCATTTGTATGACGGGCTTCAAACCGTCGTTTCCATTACACCAACTGCCAAGGTGTTGTCTAAGGGGTTTAACAGGTTGCAGGTCGCAGAAACATATATTCATAAGGACCTCCTGAGGAAGATTGATTTTTCAGCCATCTTGAATGCAGCTGTTCCTGGTCCTATTTATCTTGATATTGCAGTAAAAGAAGCTGCGGTCCGCGTTGTAAAAAATACAATGTTGCTAACAGGACGAGAAACAGATCCCTGTACCTACATGGATGAAACCTCCTTCCGGTTATACCAGCTTGACAGAGGCATCTCTATCGGGATCTATGGGATGATACCTTCCCGGCAAATGCCATTGGAATCCTACGTGGGATATACTGCTTTTAAAAATGGATATCCGGTTGCCTATGGTGGTGCGTGGATTTTTGGAGAAAGGGCAAATTTCGGCATCAATATTTTCAAACCTTATAGAAACGGAGAGTCTGCGTTTGTCATGGCTCAGCTATTGCGATTGTACCGTCATGTATTTGATATCCGATATTTCGAAGTAGAGGCGTACCAGTTTGGACTTGACAATCCTGAAGGCATTGCCTCCGGTGCATTCTGGTTCTATTACCGTTTTGGTTTCCGGCCTCTGGATAAACAACTAAAGGCCATTGCCCTGAAAGAAGAACAGAAAATAAAAGCCAGAAAGGGCTACAGAACCAGTGAGAAAGTGTTGGTTGCGTTGACGGGCAGTAACATTGGCCTGGCACTTGGCCGAAAAATACCACCGAATGTGCAGGACATTGCGATCAGGGTGACGAAGATGATCGGGCAGCACTATGAAGGAAACAGACTGATGGCAGAAAATGAATGTCGCAAGAAGTTTCTACGTGAGACAGGAATGGACGAACCGGTAGCAAAAGGAGAAAACCTGGTCCTGACTGAAGTGGCCTTATGGGCAGAATCAATGCACATTGAAGAGCGAGACAAACTTGAAATACTTGCGGCGATGATCAAGGTAAAACCGAAAGATGTATATGCTTATCAGTCCTTGCTCCTCCGGTTCTATAATCCGGATTGACCGGCCATTATTTATTCTTTATCCTTACTTACCAGTTCAACCACTATTGATTCCATTTGAGATAACCTTTTGACAACATTCCTCCATCCATTCGAATGAATAACTATATTTACTGAAACCATTATTTCCAATGGGATATACAGGGATCTGATTCACCCTTAACAAAAGGACATAATGCATCCATCGTTGATTCTTCAGAAAAGAAAAATGCAAGAAGTTTCCTTCAATGATTTGGAGGAATGCCTGGCGTACATTCCGGCGAATGAGTTAGTGTTGTTGACTAAACTCCGTGAAATTATATTCCAGGCCATACCGGATTGCCATGAAAAACTGGCCTACAATGTCCCCTACTACAAACGACGTGCTAATATATGTTTTCTATGGCCGGCATCTATTTTGTGGGGACGCAAACCCCAATATGAAGGGGTACGACTTGGATTTACCAAAGGCTTCCTGCTGAATGATGAAACCGGATATCTTGATCAGGGAAATCGCAAGGAAGTAGCTTATAAAGATTTTATACATCCGGATGAAATCGATGAATCAGTGTTGATTCCATTTCTTCTATGCGCTACGGATGTGGATGAGGAACTATATCAATCTAAAAAAGTAAAATAATAATACCACCAACTAATCGCATGCTGCCCATGTCCATGAAAATCATCAAAGCATCCATGCTCAGCAATGAGCAGAAAGATATGATATGTCAGCTCTGGAATACGGAGTACCCTCAAAATCTGGCTATTACCTCCACTTCCTTTGATGAATTTCTTGAAGCTTCTGCCAGCCAGTCCCATTTTCTTATCCTTGAAAATGAGAAAGATCTAGTGGGTTGGGCATATACCTTTGACCGGGAAGGTGACAGGTGGTTTTCCATCATTATCGACCATCCACACCAGGGCAAAGGACTTGGTCATGTGCTCCTGAACCTGATCAAAGAAAAAGAGACCCGCCTCAACGGATGGGTTATTGACCATCCCCATGATCGGAAACAAAACGGGCAGCCTTACCTCTCCCCACTTACATTCTATGTCAAAAACGGATTCACTGCCCTTCCGCACGCGCGAATGGAGAATGAAAAAATCTCTGCAGTAAAAATCGAATGGAAAAAATAGGCCTGAAGACCAGCTAGTCAACTATGCAGTTTTTAGCTTTTAGCTACCGTTTATACACCTCTTTGAATTTTCTATATTAAATAGAAATCCCAAGCTATAAAAGGCCATGGCCGTTGCAGGAGCAAACACTTCGACTTCGCTCACCACGACGCTCCTGCAACGGCACCCCCCTAATTATCTTATGTATACACGAGAGATCACTAAGCTAGGCAAAACAATATGCCAACCACTTCCAACCCATGGTGCTTCAGTCAAGAACCCGTGTAGAAGTCCAAAGATTGTTACTTTTAAATTTCTGACAGCGACTTCAGAAATTGATAAAACAGACGGGCTATGAAAGAAATCCTTGATTATCAACTGATCAACTTAGGGAAGTACACATTACATGTGCACAACCTACTTGGCCTGGCCATCCTGATCATTGTCACCTGGATCATTTTACGATTGCTCTCGAGGGGAATCCGCAAAAACCAAAAAATAGACGAAGGGGCCAAATACTCCATTAAGCAACTGGCCAGGTACAGCATCATCGTCGTCGCCATACTGGTCTCTATTTCTATCATCGGGTTTGATCTCTCAGTTCTATTCGTAGGCTCTGCGGCCCTGCTGGTGGGAATCGGTTTTGGTCTTCAGCATTTGTTTAATGATTTCATCTCCGGCATCATCATCCTGTTTGACGGGACTATTAAGGTCAATGACGTTATTGAAGTGGATGGCATCGTGTGCCGCGTCAAGGAAATCAAACTGAGGACCACTGCTGTCATGACCCGGGAGGATAAATTTATCATTTTGCCGAATTCGGTCATCACTACAGGCAAAGTAGTCAACTGGACCTATAGCCATCATACCTCCCGATTTGAAATCGTGGTCAACATCTCGTATGATGAAGACGTCACCAGTGTCATGAACCTCTTTAAAGAAGTCACCCTCCAACACAAAGCTGTTGCCACATCACCCGAACCTTCAATCCGTATCACCCGCTTTGGAGATTGGTATATTGAGATTACGATCATGTTCTGGTGCTCTCAGGTATTTCGTGTGGAGAATATCAAGAGTGAAATACGGGTTGCGATTTTTAAAGCGATGACGGAACATAACATCAAATTTCCATATCCGCAGCAGATATTCCGTATGCCACAGGCTGGCGGTGAGGTTGCTGGAGAACAACCAGAGGTTACAAAATAGTGATGAAAGAAAATTTGATCCTACTGCATGGCGCTTTGGGAAGCCAGGAGCAATTGGTTGAATTGGAAGCATTACTTGCAACAGATTTTAATGTCTATCTCCTTGACTTTTCGGGGCATGGAGGAATGGAGTTCGACGGCGTTTTTTCGATAGCCCTTTTCGTGAAGGATACCATTCAGTGCATGGAAAGGCATCGGCTTCCGGTAGCACATCTTTTTGGTTATAGTATGGGTGGATATGTAGCTTTAAAACTTGCTCATGACCATCCGGGAAGAGCCGGAAAAATCATCACGCTAGGTACAAAGTATAGGTGGGATCCGGAGTCTGCTGCTAAAGAAGTAAGGATGATGAATCCAGATGTCATCGAACAGAAAATACCTGCATTTGCCGCGTCACTGGCCGCCAGGCATCAGCCTGCTGATTGGAAGTATATCATGAGGCTCACCGCTGAAATGATGACGGAGCTTGGTGCCGGCAAAGCAATGACGTCAGCAGATTTCGCTTCGATAGAAAACGAGACCTTGGTTTGCATTGGCACAGATGACCACATGGTGTCACTGGAAGAATCTGAACTCACGTCGAAACAACTCAAAAACGGTCATCTTAAAATCATTGAAGGTTTCAGGCATCCGCTGGAATCGGTGGATAAAAATATGCTGGCTTCCATTTGCACTGAATTCCTTGGATGATATAATATGAACCGGTTATTTTAATGTTTTATAGAAAGCAAATCGTTTAATGGATAAATCATAACGGTGATGAGCAACAAAATCAACAAGGCATGGCATGAGAAAAACAGAATGCCGAAAAATGCCACACTCGATCAGCGAATAGTCTGGCATTCGGAACATCACAAACATTGCCAATGTCGGGATATACCGGAAAAATTAAAAGCTGAAATTGTAAAAAGGAGTCAGAAATAGGCTATTGGTGCAGATTCCTGCATATAGGGGGATGGGGCGATCTGACCTGACTATCGTCATGGTCAGATTTCCCTGGGCTATCACCCAGGGTTAGTAGATGGCGGCCTTTCAGGCCTTGGTGGCATGCTCTATTTTCCCTGGGCTATCACCCAGGGTTAGTGGATGGCGGCCTTTCAGGCCTTGGTGGCATGCTCTATTTTCCCTGGGCTATCACCCAGGGTTAGTGGATGACGGCCTTTCAGTCCTTGGTGGCATGCTCTATTTTCCCTGGGCTATCACCCAGGGTTAGTGGATGGCGGCCTTTCAGGCCTTGGTGGCATGCTCTAATTTCCAAGGGCTATCACCCCGCGTTAGTGGAGGGCGGCCTTTAAGTC
>JANNSS010000246.1:0-3315 GCA_031402955.1 Saprospiraceae bacterium | reverse complement strand
ATAATGAAAAGTTTGAGTTTTGCGGCTTGGTTGCGAAAGCAAACATTTCTAATGACCTCCGGGTCATTTCACAAGTAAAAATCAAATCAAAATATGAATTTCAGGTTTTTAATCCCCGCACACCAAAGGATACCTGAGTCCTTTATACTTGGTGAGCACCGCCTTGACCTTTCCAACCGATACCGGACTTTCGATCATTAGCGGTATGCGGTTGCCATCCGCGGACATGTAAATGTCCATGCGGGTATCGTCATCAAAGAAATGACCTGAGACCACCTGGGGGCGGATGAGATGGGTTTTCATTTTTCCGAGGCCACGGATTCTATGTTCTACATTTTTCTGGCGGACTTCCACCTGCAGTGGATATTCTTCTTCTACAAACACCTTGACGCCAAACTGATCACCGGGGTTGTATTCATTGAAATCGATATTGCGCACATTGTAGACAATGGAGATCATGTCATGCATACATCCTGACAGGTCGGCAGTATAATACTTTGTGGGTTTATCGGGCCAGCCTTTGGAGGCATGTACTTTATTGTTCTTCTGATCGAAGGTGAATTTATCCCACCAGACATACTTGCCCTCCTGGATATCCCTTGAAAACGATAGGGGTAATAATGTCTTCTTATCAATGACACTTTCATAGCGGTCATTGACTTCATAGAACCATTCAAAGGCGCTGATGGTCTTGCCGTCAATCGAGATAAAATACCTGTCTCCCATATCCTTCACCTTGAAGGTGGCCTCTCCGGCCGGGATCCAGATAAAATTGAGCTGGTAGTATAGGGTATAGGTGATCTCCTCTCCACCTTGCCAAGTGAAATTCTCGGAATCGCAGTAGTCGTAATTGACGGTATAGGCATCCTGCCGACTCTCAGGCCCGGTCGCACCGAGCCATAAGAATGAAGCTAGTATCAAGGACTTATGCATCTTATTCACCAAACGAAATTACGGTCAAATAGGTATATAAAGCAAGTGGTAATTGAAGATTTAGTATAAATCATGATACTCGCTTTAAAGCTTAAAACCAGCCAAAAGCGCCTTAGGTTCATTAATGTGATTACTCATCCGGTCTTTAACTCCCTGTTAAGGAATATCGTTGTGCACGAGGTGTGGGGATTACTTTACTTTTTGCATTGCCCAAAAAGTAACAATGGTTCGACCTGCTCTCGCTCATCCTTGGGCTACAGCTCACCAACCAAAGTCTGGTGCCTATTCGAGATGATTTTTGTCTGCTCTACAATAGTGACAGATTCAGCTGAACTCATGTTGTGCCCCTACTGGGCGCGGAAGTATTGTCCATACTCCTTTGTTACCGACATGCAGCCTACTTCGACTACGCTCAGCACATCGCCTACGGGGCATGGAAGGATTATCCATACTCCTTTGTTACCGACATTTATCCTGCTTCAACGCTCAGCACATCGCCTACGGGGCATTCTTAGTCTTATAAACAAAAGAATCTCGACCTTAGAAACCTATAATCAATTAACCAATTTTTACCCCCTTTTAGGGGGCAAGGGGGGAAACGGAGGTCAGTCAAAGAATTCTCCCGATCTTCGCCCCCGGGACCAAACCCGATACGCCACGTTCCAAACATGGAAATTCTCATTATTCTCATACTGATCCTGATCAACGGGATATTTTCGATGTCTGAAATCGCGCTGGTATCGGCACGAAAAAACAGGCTCACATCCGCTGCCCAGCAGGGAAACCGGGGCGCTAAGACCGCGCTGGAGCTCCAGGCAGCACCCAGCAAGCTCCTCTCCACCGTCCAGATCGGCATCACGCTCATCGGCTTGCTGACCGGTATCTATAGTGGGGAAAAAATAACCCAGGACATGGAGGCTTTTATCCTTCAATTTCCAGTACTGGCTCCTTATTCCTCAACTTTGTCAGTGGTGGTGGTGCTGATCATCATTACCTTTTTCTCCCTGGTGCTCGGCGAACTTGTTCCAAAGCGAATCGGGCTCACTTACCCCGAAGCCATCGCAAAAACCATGGCGATGCCCATGAAAATCATCGCGATGATCACCGCGCCCTTCATCTGGCTTTTGACGGTGACCACTGACCTGATCCTGAAAATATTCAGGGTCCAGCGATCCAGTGAGAGCAAGGTGACCGAAGAAGAAATCAAAGCCATCGTGCGCGAAGGCATGGAAGACGGCGAGATCCAGGAGATCGAACAGGATATTGTAAACCGGGTATTTAGTGTGGGTGACCGTAGTGTGAGTTCGCTCATGACCGCCAGAAAAAAAATGACCACCCTTGACATCACCGATGATATAGAAGAAGTTAAAAAACTGGTCTTTGAGGATATGCACAATTTTTATCCCATCTATGACAGTGACGAACAGGATATCATCGGGATCGTGAGCCTCAAGCAATTATTTGCCGAAATTGAGAAAGAAGAATTTAATCTTAAAAGCATCGTTGCTGAACCATCGTATATCGCCGAGGGTGCTTCGGCGTATAAAGCATTGGAGCAGTTTAAGCAAACCAATATTCATTATGCCCTGGTGATCGATGAATATGGTTCCACACAGGGTATACTGACGATGAGTGATATCCTCGAAGCATTGGTAGGTGATATCTCTGAATTCTATGGCGAAGAATATTTATTCCAGCAACGGGATGATCATTCATGGCTGATTGACGGACATTATCCTCTTCCTGATTTCCTTACACGCTTTGGCATGGAGGACTATATCAAGGACTACGAAGTCAATACCGTGGGAGGCCTGATCATGCAGGTGCTGGGACGGATCCCCAAGCAGTCTGAAAAAATCAACTGGGTCAATTTTGAATTTGAGATCCTGGATATGGATGGACCGACGATTGATAAAATACTTATTACCCGGAAGTGATTTCATTGACCCAACAGATTATCATTCAGATACAGCGTTTAGAAAGTTTAGTTTATGCTGCTGTTCGCAGCATAAGTTTAGAGAGTTTAGTTTTATTCAAACTAAACTCCTTAAACTTTCTAAACAGCATGATGCGAATAGCATCATGCGCTAAACACAATTACCTTGCACCAAACAAATGACCACGAAAAAAACATCTTCAACAGCAGCATCAAGGATACTCGGTATCGACCCCGGCACCAACATCCTGGGCTTTGCGGTCATTGAAGTAGAGGGCGATAAAATCGATGTGCTTGAAATCGGAGTACTGCATCTCAAAGATAAGGGTGAGCATACGGATAAGCTAAAGGAAATCTTCCTGGAGATCCAGGAGATCATCGAACGATACCTGCCTACACAGTTGGCCATTGAGGCGCCTTTCTTTGGAAAGAATGTCCAGTCAATG
>JANNSS010000245.1:0-7800 GCA_031402955.1 Saprospiraceae bacterium | reverse complement strand
GGGTTCAAAATTTTGAACCCCTACTTTTTTTGAACCCCTACATGTTTTTACGTTTTCTACATCCACGACTTCTCCTCCTTCTCCACCCGATACAAAATATAATCTCTCGCCTGTCGGGCAATCACTGCATTAAGATAAGGAAATGAAATATCACCTCCTGCTGTAAATACATGCAAGGAGGTCAATCCTCTGCGGCGTTGCATAGGTGAACTTTCGATGTGTACACTCTGCACCTTATAGATTTCGATCAGTTTATAGCTGTTGCCAAAAATACCTCCTTCGGAAACAATAAAATCAGGATGGATCTTGAGCCTCCTTTTACGTTGATACAAATACCCCATCCAGATAGCGAGTGGAAATACTAGTGTCAATAACCACTGCATCATACCTTCATTGTACCACGCCATCAATCCAAACAGGACAGCCGGAATAAAACCAAACAGGAAGACCATCAGTCGTACGATGGATGGATGCATCCGGTGAGCAGTAAAAACGGCAGCTTTAAAGTCAGGCACAATCCTATCCAGTGTATGATCCACTTGCTGCTGATAACATCCAGGGATGACCAATGACTTGTCCTGGTTCTGATCCACATTCGTGGCCTGGTATATATTCAGCTGATAAATCCCGAATAATCTTTTCAATGGCGAAGTGACCCATCGGATCACCTGGATTTTTGATTTCTGAATCGATTTTTCATTTCGGGTAAATAAACCGCTCACTACTTTAAAACTCTTTCCTTCACGCCAGAATTTAAGCCCGTAATATTTCAATACCGTCCGGATCAGGGTGATGGTAAAAGAAATGCCGATAAATAATGGAATGGCCAGCAAAGTAGCCAGCAATCCAAAGATGGACATGGCCGTGGTCGTATTTTCAAGTTGACCATAGATGTCCCAACCCATCAATTGATCCAGGTCATCTGCAAGGCCAAGGAAAAAGGCAAAGATGATAGCAGCGGTACGAAGATGGTTTTCACTGATGCCGATCTTGATCAGGTCTTTTGGTGACAATGAAAGAATCAGCTCTGGCGCTTCCTGTATCACCGGTATTGGAGGGATGGAATCCTCACTATCGGTTGTTGAAATTTTCCTTTCCCGCTTATACGCCAATACGATTTCGCGCAACTCTTCTGCGCGAGTGAGCTCAATGGCGTCCAGCTCAAGTTCGCTTCCCTTGGATCCAGCTGTATCCACCTGGACGCTCACCACATTCAGGAACTGGTGGACAAGGTTACGCTTGAAGTCGACGGATTGTATGCGGTCAAAAGGAACATTCAGGACAATTTTCCTGAAGACTCCCGACCGGACGCACAACTCATTGTTTTGAATAAAAAAATAATAACGCGTGTAGGCTACCAATGAATAGATAAGCGAAATGAATGCAATACCCAATGCAATGAACGTGATGATGATGCCTTTGCCACTGGAGGGATTGATCAAGACAATCAGCAGGATGGGCCACATCTGGCGGACGATAATCCGGATGTACTTTAACAAAATCAGGATGACCGCCTTGGGGGACTGCCGTTGTGGTTGATAGAGATTTGAGGAGGTGTCCATCTGCTTATTCCTGCTCGATGGATTGTTCGGTAGATCTCAGGATAAACGCCTTAAGTTTTTCGGCGGTGTCGGGGAGTAAGCCAGGGATCATCAGATCAGTGCTTTGTCCGCCAGCCGTGTAGATCGTCAGCTTTGAAAGGCCAAATCTGCGATCAAGGATGCCTTGTCGTAAATCACAATGTTGTACCCGGTTGAAAGGCACGGTCGTCATGCTTTTCCACAGCCATCCGGATTTGTAGGTGATGTCTTTTTCGCGGACAGCATATCCCATGTAATGAAAGACAAGTCCATTATAGTAAACCATCCAGGCGGCAAGCATCGTCACCAGGCCAGCACCCATATATCCATAGGGTGATAAGTCGGGCTGAAAGAAAGCGAAAACCCATACAGTAAACATCATGATCATGGCTACAAGCGCTGCTGAAATGTAACGGACCTTTTTATACGCAGGTTCCAGTGGAATCATCTCCATCTGCTCCGCTTCCGGTAGTCCGGTGAGGTCAATCTGGGCATTGGTGAATAATTCGTTGATCTGGTTCATGGGCCTCTAGACGGTATCTTGTTCAGTCATCTGCTGAAGTGAAAGTAAAAATTCCCTGGCAGACTTCATGGATTTGATTTTCTCCTTGATCATTAACAATCGGGTAGCGGATTGTTTCAATTGAATATCCAAAACTCTCCCCTTGGAGCCAAGTAATTTGATCAGCCTGTCAAAAATGGCGCTTTCATAATAGGCAGACTGCGCGTTTTTGTGGAAATAACAACGCAGTACAGTAGTCTTCAAGGTTACACGGTCAAAGCCAAGTGATCTGGCGATCCATCGTAGTCTCAAGCCTTCAAACAATTCCTCAACGACCCGTGGTCTTGGACCAAACCTGTCCTCAAGCGCAAGGGCAAATTTTTCAATACCTTCTTCAGAGTCTATATTATCGAGTTCTGTATAGAGCCTCAGACGTTCGTCAATATTGGAAACATACTCATCCGGGATCAGCATTTCCATATCGCTGTCGATCTGCACGTCCTGGACATATTTGCGGTCCCGCTCCATTTGTTCCTTGAAGAGATCTTTAAAGTCACTCTCCTTCAGTTCCTGGATCGCTTCTTCAAGAATTTTCTGGTACGTTTCGTAACCGATGTCAGAGATGAATCCACTTTGCTCTCCACCTAATAAGTTTCCTGCGCCACGGATGTCAAGATCCCGCATAGCGATATCAAATCCACTACCGAGATCTGTATATTCCTCAATGGTCTGAAGTCTTTTCCTGGCTTCATGTGTTAAGGAACTCAACGGCGGCGCAAACAAATAGCAAAATGCTTTTTTATTTGATCGTCCCACACGGCCGCGTAATTGATGCAGATCGCTGAGACCAAACTGGTTGGCAGAATTAATAATGATCGTATTCGCATTGGGTATATCCAGGCCTGTCTCAATGATATTGGTGCTGACCAGTACGTCGTGCTTCTTATTGATAAATGCCAGCAATGTTTCCTCCAGGTGATCTGATTCCATCTGTCCATGCGCCATAGCGACGTCAACATCAGGGCACACGCGTTTGATTAACGCAGTGATTTCAGGGAGTGTCTTGACCCGGTTGTGCACAAAGAATACTTGCCCTCCTCGGTTGACTTCATAATAGATAGCATCTCTGACGACCTCTTCATTAAAAACCCGCCGCTCTGTATGGATAGGTTGACGATTAGGTGGCGGTGTGCGTATGATTGATAAGTCGCGAGCAGCCATCAATGAAAACTGAAGCGTACGTGGTATTGGTGTTGCAGTCAAGGTCAGGGTATCTACATTCACTTTTATTTTGCGCAACTTTTCTTTTGCACTGACGCCAAATTTTTGTTCTTCATCCACGATCAATAGACCAAGGTCTTTAAACTCGATTTCTTTTCCCAGCAATGCATGAGTTCCGATCACGAGATCTAGTTTACCTTCCTTCAATCGTTCCAGGATTTCTTTTTTCTCCTTAGCAGATCTGAAGCGGTTGATATAGTCTACAGTAGCACCCATAGGGCCCAAACGTTCCTTGAAACTATGACTGTGTTGTAGCGCGAGAATGGTAGTGGGTACCAGGACAGCCACCTGCTTGCCATCCGTAATCGCTTTGAAGGCAGCACGTATGGCTACTTCTGTTTTGCCAAATCCTACGTCACCGCATATAAGCCGGTCCATCGGATGAGGTTTTTCCATATCCTCTTTGACATCCTGCGTTGCTTTAAACTGATCAGGTGTATCCTCATAGATAAAAGATGCTTCAAGTTCATTTTGCAGATAGCCATCAGGAGCGAAGGCATAGCCGGGTGCATTCTTGCGTAGTGCGTAGAGCTTGATGAGCTCACGTGCGATGTCCTTGACTTTGGACTTTGTCTTTCGCTTGAGGTTTTCCCATGCATCGGACCCAAGTTTACTGAGCACCGGTTCTGTTCCGTCTTTGCCTACAAACTTTGAAATCTTGTGCAGCGAATGAATGCTGACATAGAGGATGTCATTGTTTTTATAAAATAATCTTACCGACTCCTGAAGGTGGCCTCCGATGTTTATTTTTTCAAGTCCGGAATATTTTCCGATACCATGATCGATGTGCGTGACGTAATCACCCGGTTGCAATTCACGGAGCATCCGTACATTGAATGCCTGGTCTTTAGTAAATCCTCTGCGTAATTGATATTGATGGAAGCGTTCGAAAATCTGGTGATCTGTATAGCACACCACTTTGGCTGAAGCATCAATGAATCCTTCGTGAATTGATTTGGTGATTGGAGTGAATTGAATCTGGGCACCGAGGTCTTCAAATATTGCATAGAAGCGCTCTACCTGTCGCGCATTGGCCGTGAAGATATAATTGGAGCGCCCTGCTTTGGTCTGGCTTTTGAGATCATCGATGAGCAGCGGAAAGTTCTTGTTGAAACTCGGCTGCGATTTCATTTTAAATGTAATCACAGAGGAAGCCTGCACAAATTCGTTGCTATCACCTTCGATGACGACACGTCTGAATTTGAGTGCCTCGATAAATGCAAACGTGGGGGTAAATTGTTTTTCTTTAATAAAACGCTGCACTGTAAAGAGCTCCGGATCTATATCGATGATGCTGATCGAAGACAATCGTTCGAACGTATCCTGATATCGATCGATGATCAGCCCCGGCTCCTGGATCCATATAAGTGTTGATGATGGAATAGCATCAAGCAAAGGAATGTATTCTTTGCTTTCGAAATGAGTCTGCACATTGGGGATGATGTTGACCAATGCAAGATTGCGCTGCGATAATTGTGTCAGCGGATCAAAGAGCCTGATGCTTTCCACTTCTTCATCAAAGAGTTCGATACGATAAGGCCATTCGTTTCCAAAAGAGAAAATATCGATGATGCCGCCGCGGATCGAAAACTGTCCTGGTTCGTACACAAAGTCAACGCGCACAAAACCGATATCGACCAGGAGAGAAAGCAAACCATCTACACCCAGGTTTTCGCCTTTCTTGATCTGGATTTGTTGTTTGGAAACAGAGGTAGGTGATATCACTGATTCAGTCAGTGCCTCAGGATAGGTCACGGCGACCATGGTAGATTTCTGATAACCAATGGTGCCGTTAAAGTGAAGTTTATTGACTGCCTCGGTCCGTTCCATGACCTGGCTGGAGATGATTTCCTCGATCAGGCCGGGGCGTTTGAAGCTATCCGGGATAAAGAGGATATCCGCGTCGGGTAGGAGAGAGGCGAGGGTATTGTGGAGATAAGCGGCGGCTTCTTTGTCGGGTGCGATGACCAGCCATGGTCCGCAGCCATTGAGCATCAGTCCGGACAGGGCAAAGGATTTTCCGCTGCCAGCCAATCCGGCCACCCCTATGTGTGCCTGATCCGCCAGCAGAGCCTGTTGAAGCAATTTTACAGTAGCATCCTGACCATACAGGTCAATCAACCGCTCCAGGTCCGTCATGGGAAGGCGAAGTTAAGTGAAAAGTGAAAAGTGAAGAGTGAAAAGTTGAATGTGAGTTGTGAATGGTGAGTTGTGAGTGGTGAGTCATGCCCCGTAGGCGATGTGCTGAGCGTAGTCGAAGTAGGCTACATGTCGGTAGCATCGAAATAGTCAAATCCATCGTGCCCTGTAGGGGCACAACACGAGTGCTTCGGTATCTGTGTCTTGATTGTGGAAGGATATTTGAGTAGAAGGCACGGCCCTGGGAGTAATCATGTTGTGCCCCTACAGGGCACGATAGATTTTTTCGGGCCCACGGTTACCGACATAAAGCCCTTACGGGGCATCTTTAATACGCAGGATCAAATTGAATAGCCGCGACTTTCAAGTCGCGGGAAAAAGAAGCAGGGTTAAACATAACCCTACGGGGCATCATTACCTTTCCCTATCCTGAATGTCCCACCAAAAACAAAATTCACCTGCCCGAAGAGGAAGTCATGGCTGGCTTTGTCAGCCGTTGACATAGTCGTTCTGACCGAGGGCAGATTAGCATACCCACCGATGAGTTCGGATTGGATAAAGAATATTTCAAAGAAAGTTACATTGAGTCCGAATATGCCATTCACACCAAAGCCTGCTACATGAAATTCGTCGTAACGTTCATTGTTCAATAAGGTCACATTTGATTTTGGAATGATCACACCTGCGCCAATGCCTTCAATGAGGTTGATGCTGACGTTTTTAAAAGCGGATATTTCATGTTGCCTTCTCAAATCAAGGTTGAGGTAGTTCAAACCATCTGTGTGTTCAAATTTTAAAAAGGTACTGTCTATGACGATGTCATCGTCTGTATAGGTCCCATCATAATAGGTTTCGGTACCATCGATATAGCCGGATATTTTTGCCGTCTGTCCCTGTTTCACCACATATTTCATATGATCAACACCAAATGAAATATTGTACGTATCATTTATAAAATAACCTACCCTGAAATTGTATTGGGCGATGCTGGCCTTGCCAGGATTGAAATAAGGACTTAATCCAAATTTTATCGGTTTATCAACCGCTACAACATCCCGCAGTGTAAAATTGTAATCCGGCCCTTTGAAATGAATGGAAGAAGTGCTGAAAGCATCCCTGTTCCATCCCCAATAAAAATACATCCGGCCTTTTCGCTCTTTTGGAGCGGCAGGTAATTCAGTTTGAGCCAAGCTGTTGAAGGAGGACAAAAGGAAAAGGGCAAACACCCAAGTGCGTTTCATAGGGCCAAAACTATGACTAATCCTTGATACAACGAACAGAAAGACCAACCCCTTTATTAAAAAACAGATTAGACAGATCACTTCTATCATACGTCACCGAATAGAGAATGGCCGTATCATTACTATCTGCTGTGGAAGTCCACCAAAACCCTTTGGATTCCTGGGAAACAAAACTTCCGAAACTATAATTCAAGCCACCGGGCAAGGCTGTAAAACCACTTTCATTAGTTGCGGCTTTATTCGGGACCCTCCAGTGTTCAGTGCCTTTTTCTTTTAATTTATTTCCTGCTTTATTTTCACCTCCCAGCGCTACGACCAACACATTCCATTCTGCTTCCGTTGGAATATGCGAACCATTTGGGGCCAATCCTCTTGCATCATTTACGGCAAACCAATTGTAGAGTTTGCCATAAATCATTCCATAATCACTACTGGTTTCATAATAAGTCCATGCGGGTTTTTTTTCAATGCTTGCTTTTTCCCATGCTTCTTCACTAGTTGCTTCTGGGATGGGATCACCATTTCTGAAGTGACTGACGTTTAGGTTTTGTCCGAGCCATGTTTGCTGATTGATTTTTACGGTTGTATATACGTTGCCATCAAAATCCGACATGGATTGAGTAAAACTCATCATTGGCGAGCCTAAAGTCATAGAGAAAAACAGGATGAACAGTATCTTTTGCAGTTTCATTGGTGGCAATTGAGTTAATCTAAATTAATCAAATCCAATGAAACCAAAGCAAAAATACTTTTCATGCTTTCACCTCATTTTAATTGATGCTAGAAAGATCTCTAAAGATTTTCAATTTGCCTTCACCACCTCTCTAACCCAGTTACGCTTACCATCCGTTCCATGTAACACATACATGCCCGGAACCAGTCTGCTGAGGTCGATTTCTGTAGTTGCATTTCCTGTTTCGCTTCGATACGTTTTTGTAAACATCGTTCGGCCGTTCAGGTCCACCAGCTTGAAGGTCAATTCCTGTCCTTCAAAACCCAGCAGGTCAATTTTCAATTCATCCATCGTTGGATTTGGATACGTGCTGAAGAGTTGAAA
>JANNSS010000244.1:0-27787 GCA_031402955.1 Saprospiraceae bacterium | reverse complement strand
AATCGCTACAAAAACGACAGGCATATGAGCGTAAACTTTCCTGATACTCCTGCACGGCCCAATATTATCCAATTGAAGGATGTCGGGCAGTCTTATAATGGAGGTGGACCTGGATCATCAAGGGTTTGAATATGCTGATTGAGGACAAACCAGACCAGGGCCAGTTTATTGTGTTGCTAGGGATGTCGGGCAGTGGGAAGTCGACCCTCCTGCGCTACATTGCCGGACTGCAGGAGCCTACAGAAGGTGAGGTGCTGATTAAAGGGAAACCGGTAAGCGATAAGCAGCGTGTCAGCATGGTTTTTCAACAATATTCTTCTTTGCCCTGGATGACCGTATTGGATAATGTTGCGCTTGCTCTTCAATATAAAGGAGTAAATAAAAAAGAGCGCTATGCTCAAGCCATGGAGCTTATTGAGTTAGTGGGTCTGGCAGGACACGAGAAGAAGTATGCACAGTATCCTGCGTTGTCAGGAGGGCAATTACAGCGTGTGGCCATTGCAAGAAGCATCATTGCAAACCCGGAAATCATCTTGATGGATGAGCCTTTTGGGGCCTTGGATATCAAGACCCGGATCCAGATGCAGGAATTGCTGGTGAATCTGTGGCACCGATTTTCTTCTACGATTATTTTCGTAACCCATGATATCAGTGAAGCGGTCTATCTGGCGGATGATATCTACATCATGAAATCACCTCCTTCACTCATTATTGAACACATTGATATTGACCTTCCTCTTCGTCGTGATTATAGTACAAAACGTGATAAGCATTTCACGGAGCTGGTGCATCATGTGGAGGATACGATGATCAGAATAGCAGAAGGCAAATAATTATATAGGAATTAATAAAATAAAGTAGGGGCTCAAAATATTGAGCCCCTACTTTATTTTATTAATTCGCCTGCGCAGCTGCTGCCGGAGCCTGCGGTGCAGCCATAGCAGTGTTGATTGACGACAATGGATCGGGATGCAAGAGTGTCTATATCGAAGTCATTGATGTGGTTTCGAGGTGAGGCGATTTTGAGATCCAGCATCTGATTAAAATCGCAATCATACAGATATCCATCCCATCCTACACTGATCGTGTTTCTGCACATAAGGTTTTGGATCGTGGCGGGATTGAATGCTTCGATCAAAGACTGCATGTAATGTTCATAATTGCCTGATTCTAGCAGAAAATCCAGAAACCGGCTGATCGGAAGATTGGTGATGACATAGAGCTGGTTAAATACAATTTGGTATTTGCGGGAGAGCTGACGTTTGAACTCCTGTTCAAGGACAGATTGATCTCCGGGTAGAAAAGCTCCTGAAGGATTGTGAACCAGGTCAATGATGAGCCCTGTTTCCGGAATTCCATATCCGACTTCATTGAGCATCGCCATGGCACGGATACTATCATCAAAAACTCCATCTCCGCGCTGATGGTCGGTGCGGAGTTTGTTGAAGTGGGGTAGTGAGCAGATCAGATGGACACCCTGGTCAGCAAAGAACTGAGGGAGGTCGTGGTATTTTGTATTTGAGACAATGATGGTAAGATTGCAACGGTTGATGATATGGCAATTCAGCTTCCTGCACTCCTCCACAAACCAGCGGAAATGGGGGTTGAGTTCGGGGGCGCCACCAGTAATGTCGACGGTAGGAATAGAAGCTCTCCTGATAATATCAAGGCATGTTGATAATAAATCCTTGCTCATGGCTTCTGTCCGGTCCGGACCTGCATCGACATGGCAGTGTGCGCAGGATTGATTACACTGTTTCCCAATATTGATCTGGAGAATCTCAAGTTTGACTGGAGATAAACGGGGATAGCCGGCGCGTTCCAGCGAGGAGGTGAATGAAGGATGATCTGAAACATGAGTTTCATGTTGATTCAATACTTCAAGCTGAAATAGGGTATCAGCTAACGGACTATGACGGGATATTAATGATTTTCCTGCTTGCTTGATGGCCATACCCTACATTACGACTTGTTTCACCTGATTCATCATCATCACAGAATTGACCAGGCTGGCTCCTGCGCGAATAGCCGCGGACACGTGGACTGCTTCCATCATCTGCTCTTCGTCAGCACCTTTGGAAAGACAAGTGGAGGTGTATGCGTCAATGCAATATGGGCATTGAACTGTATGTGCCACAGCAAGGGCGATAAGCGCTTTTTCTCTTTCGGTCAGCGCGCCTTCCCTGAAGACCTCATTGTAATATTCGAAGAATTTTTTGCCCATTTCTTCCTGGAATTCGGTGATGTTTCCGAATTTTTTGAGGTCCTCGGGTTGGAAGTATGCTTTTTGAGTCATTGTATTGTGGGTGCTTAAGTAGTTAACAAAATCTTCGATCTGATATTGGTGTAAAGATTAAGTTTTTAACCTAGAGTATTCTATGGTTTTGAATTCTCCTATTATTTCTCGCGCAACGACGCAACGCCGCAGTTTGAATTCTCTTTTCCTTTCTGCCCTTCCGCCCTTCCGCCATTCTGCCTCTTTAACTTCTTCAGCCCTTTGAGCCTCTTCAGCCTTTTTGAGCATGCTTTGGGGATAAGTAACAAAAGGACATTACATTTGTTAAGAGGCAGGTAATGCAGACAATCACATCCACATCCGTATTGCACCAGGTGACTACTTTCGAGATCGAAGGTCTGCTGTATAAGGCTATCCTCTTTAATAGCTGCCAGGATCCGCTTTTTACTGACTTTGGATGTTCGAGTATCTTTCAGAACAAAGCCTATCACAGCTCACTGGAGTCAGCACCACCAGAGAAAATGAACTTCTGGTATGTCCGTATTGAGCAGGACTACAGGCTGGCGGGTATGCTGAGTTTTCAGGTCAAGGATTTTAATCCAGGAGATAGTCTTAAAAACCAGATCAATGGCAATCTTGTCCGGGCGGCCAGATATAAAACGGCTTCTCTGATCAACCTGAGTGTGTTATGTCTCGGCAACACGCTGGTCACCGGTGACTATGGTTTCTGTTTCCAGCCATGGATATCCGACCGGATGCAAACGGTACTGATGATGGAGACTATTGACTGGATGCTCACCCTGAAATCATTTAAGAAAATCGGCCTGGTGTTTGTTAAGGATTTTTACAGAGACATCTTCAGCGAGATTCCTGACTCACCTTATTGTCATAAATATCATGCTATTGAAACCCAGCCCAGCATGATTATGGATATTCCTTCCGAATGGGGCAACTTTCAGGGATACCTTCATTCCCTGAAATCAAAATACAGGATCAGGGCTAATAAAGCATTACGTGTGGCGAGGGATCTCGAATGCATTGAGCTGAATGCGGATGAAATTAAAGCAATGGAACCCCAGCTGCACCAGTTGTACCTGAAAGTGGTAGATGATGTAGGATTTAACCTGTTCATTCTATCGCAAGGTTATTTCAGTGCGCTCAAAAATTCCCTTGGAGATAAGTTCAGATTATGGATTTATAAAGACCAGGGAGAATTGATATCATTTTTCACCGTGTTTGAGGATGGAGACATTCTGGATGCCCATTTCCTCGGTTATGATCCTGAGGTCAATCATAAGTACAAACTTTACCTGAATATGCTCCTGCGGATGATTGATTTGGCTGCGACCAGAGGATTCAGGCAGCTTCAGCTATCGAGGACAGCCACAGAGATCAAGAGTTCTGTGGGGGCCCAGGGCGTACCCATGTGGTCTTATATGCGGGCGCCCAATAAGGTATTTAACTCATTGGTGCCCAGGCTCTACTCCTTCTTTAAGCCTGATCTGGAATGGGTCCCCAGGAAACCTTACCATGAGGTGGGTTCTGATTAAAGGGTGATATCGGGGTATTATGCCCTCTTTGCATTCGTCCATTATCTTTGTACTTGCACAAATGCATATGTAACGAGTTTATGGAAGAGTTGTCAAAACGGTACAATCCCGGTGAAATTGAAGATAAATGGTATCAGTACTGGATGGAATCCGGGCATTTTCATTCTATACCTGATGACCGGGAGTCCTTTAGCATCGTGATACCACCCCCCAATGTGACGGGTCAGTTGCATATGGGTCATATATTAAATAATACCATTCAGGATACCCTGATCAGAAGGGCACGCCAGGAAGGTAAAAATGCTTGTTGGGTGCCGGGAACGGACCATGCGTCCATCGCTACTGAGGCTAAGGTGGTCAATATGTTGCGTGAAAAGGGAATCAAGAAATCTGATCTGACCAGAGAGGAGTTCTTGGGTCATGCGTGGGAATGGACTGAAAAATATGGGGGTATCATCCTGCATCAATTGAAGAAACTTGGTGCATCCTGTGATTGGGAGCGCACTGCCTTTACGATGGATGAGGTGAGGTCGGATGCGGTCATCGGGATATTTGTGGATCTGTACCGCAAAGGGAAATTGTACAGAGGCAAAAGGATGGTCAACTGGGATCCATCTGCGCAAACTGTTTTGTCCAACGAAGAAGTGCTCTATGAAGAAGAAAAGACGCTGTTGTATAAAGTCCGGTATAAAATCGCTGGAACTGCTGATGAATGGATTACGATCGCAACAACAAGACCTGAAACGATCCTGGGTGATACGGCCATAGCTGTTCATCCTGATGATCCACGATATGCACATCTACATAGCAAAAAAGCGATAGTTCCATTGATCAACCGTGAGGTGCTGATCATTGCAGATACATACGTTGATATAGCATTTGGTACAGGAGCACTGAAGGTGACACCGGCTCATGATATCAATGATTACGAAATCGGTTTGCGACATCAGTTGGAAGTGATCGATGTGCTGAATGCAGATGGATCGATGAGTACAGCGGCGCAAATGTTTATAGGACTTGACAGGGATGTCGCCAGGAAAGCGATGTTCGAAGCATTGACAGAAGCCGGACATATTGTTTCGACAGAAGAATTGATCCATAACGTCGGGAGATCGGAGCGAACGAGAGTAGTGGTCGAACCCCGACTATCCCTTCAGTGGTTTGTTGATATGAAGACGATTGCTGAACCTGCATTGAGGGCAGTGATGGAAAATGAAATTGAATTCTATCCTGATAACTTAAAGAATACTTACAGGCATTGGGTAGAGAACATCCGTGACTGGTGCATCTCCCGTCAGTTGTGGTGGGGCCACCAGATACCTGCGTGGTACCTGGCTGCAGAGCCTGCTGGTAACCTCAATGACAACCAGGTGTTTGTTGGAGCAACGGCAGAAGATGCCTTGGCGGAAGCGAGAAAAATGACAGGCAGAAGCGATCTTCAAATTTCGGATCTGCGACAAGATGAAGATGTATTGGATACCTGGTTTTCGTCATGGCTATGGCCCATCAGTGTGTTTGATGGATGGAAGAATAAGAAAGAGCTCGACTATTACTATCCGACGAGTGTATTGGTGACCGGATGGGATATTATATTCCTTTGGGTAGCGAGGATGATCATGGCCGGATACGAATGGCAAGGTCAGAAACCATTTAAGTCAGTGTATTTCACCGGCATGGTGCGCGATAAGCAGCGGCGCAAGATGAGTAAGCAGTTAGGTAACAGTCCTGATGCCTTAGCGCTTATCGATCAGTTTGGTGCTGATGGTGTACGCTATGGGATCATGGCTTCTGCTCCTGCAGGTGGTGATATCCTGTTTGATGAAAAACTTTGTGAGCTGGGACGTAATTTCTGTAATAAAGTATGGAATGCCCTTCGTCTGGTCAAGTCATGGGAGGTCGACCCATCCTTGCCACATGATGATGGCAGAGCTATTGCGATTCTTTGGATGAAATCACGATTGAGCGAAGTCGATACGGAGTTGCGGAGACATTATCAGCAGTTTCGCCTATCAGAAGGGGTGACGACGCTTTATTCCTTTGTATGGGATGATTTCTGCAGCGTCTTTCTGGAAGTCATCAAGCCCGCTTACGGGGAGGCATCGGATCAAAAGAGTTATGATGCAACACTTGAACTATTTGAAGAGATCTGCAAATTGTTGCATCCGTTTATGCCCTTTATTACAGAAGAGATATGGCACCAGTTGAAGCCAAGGACGGAAGGAGATGATTGTATGATGTCGCTTCTTTCGGCATCCGTTGGTGAAGCAGATCCCAAAGTACTTGAAGTGTTTGAACACATTCTCACAGTGAAATCCGCTGTACTGGAATTACGCAATCAACATCAGCTTTCTCCAAAGGAAACGATGGTGCTCGTGTTTCCATCAGAACCTGAATTGATCACGCTATGGAATACGCCTGGTGCTGAGGCTGTCCTCCACAAACTCGCTAATGCAACCTGCGCCGAAGGCTTAGGAACCGGAGTAACTTTCCTTGCCGGAAAATATCAGTACCATGCCGCGCTCACTATAGAAGTTGACAAGGAAGCGGAATTGAAGCGGATGAATGAGGAGCTGGCTTACTACCAGGGCTTTGTGTTGAGCGTAGATAAAAAGCTGAGTAATGAAAAATTTGTCGCTAATGCACATCCTGATGTTGTAGAAAAGGAAAGACAAAAGAAGGCTGATGGTGAATCTAAAATAGAACAACTGCAGAAGAGCATTGCCCAATTGAATTAATTTTAGGTCGCAGATATCAAACGGGATGTATAGACATTTAAGCATACTGGTTATTGCATGCGTGCTGGAATTGTTTCCTGTGGTTGGTTCTGCTCAGTATGTCATCAAGGCATTACCACGCTGGATGATCAGTACACATCTTGACTACATGAATCCCCGTGAACCTATTGATCAATTCATGGATGAAGATGACTGGGGATATCGGTTTGAATTTCAATACCGGTTGCAGTACAATAAACCTTTTCTGGCCGGGGTGTATTTTGCTGAGGCGGGTCTGAGTAAATATGAATTAACGTACACATTGTATGATCCAGACGCTATCACCTATGTCAAGGAAAAAGCAAATACGAGGCGGCTTGATTTTGGATTGACAGCAGGATTTTATCCCGAGATCAACTGGCTGTTGCAGCCATATCTGCAGGGTAGGGTAGGCATGGCCGTGTATCAGTCTTCCAGTATTCTCAAGGATGATGAAACAGATGAAAGTATTGACAGAATTTCGGAGATGACGTCTTCGGTATTATCCTATGGTCTGGATCTTGGTATTCATATTGTACCAAATATCTGGTACGTGCGTGGTGATATCCGTGTTGGTTTTGTAGCCAATCCAAGCGTTTCTTTTTTATCGTTGGATGAAGCGAATGCCGGTACGACTGATTATCCAATAGATTATTTTGACGAGCATACTTCGGCGGGAAGCTGGCTGAAGGTGTCGGTGGGTATAAGTTATTTGTTTTAGGGGAGGTGAGTTGTGAGTTGTCAGTTGTGAGTAGGTTAGAAGGTTAGAAGGTTAGGAGGTTAGAGGGGAGAAACAATAGGCTTAAATCGCTGTTTAGGGAGAATCCATAAGTTGTGGCTATTTTTGCACCATGTTGAAAGATCAGGAAATTGAAGTAGAAGGGGAAGAAGGCTTATACGAGCATCATCGTTTCCTGGCGCCGGCAGGGCTAACGCCTTTGCGGGTGGACAAGTACATCCAGACCAAACTGGAGGGAATATCCCGGAATAAAATTCAGAATGGCATCAGGGCTGGCGCTGTGCTGGTGGATGGAGAAACCATCAAACCCAATCATAAACTAAAGCCAGGCGAAACTATTACCATCTTGTTACCAAAGCCAGTGGCTATCGGGGAGAGCATCGTCCCGGAAAATATTCCATTGGATATCCGGTATGAGGATGATGATGTCATGGTGATCTACAAGCCACCGGGGCTGGTAGTACATCCGGGTATAGGTCATGAGCGCGGCACACTCGTCAATGCCCTTGCATGGCATCTTCAGCAGACAGATATGCCAGTCCTTCCGGGAAACACACCTGATCGCCCAGGATTGGTACATCGTATTGACAAGGATACCTCCGGATTGATCCTGATCGCCAAGAATGATTATGCGATGACTCACCTGGCAAAGCAGTTTTTTGATCATACTATTACAAGAGAATACAATGCCATTGTCTGGGGGAGTCCTGATCCACCGGCAGGGACCATCGAAGGTGCACTGGGGAGAGATCCGCGCTTCAGGCAATTGATGACGGTATTTGAAGAGGGAGAGGGTGGAAAAGAATCCAGGACGCATTACGAGGTGCTGGAAGACCTCTATTATGTCAGCCTTGTAAAGTGCGTCCTCGAAACTGGCCGCACACACCAGATCAGGGTGCATATGAAGCACATTGGCCACCCGGTGTTCAGTGACGAAAGATATGGCGGAGACAGCATTCTGAAAGGGACCATCTTTACAAAATATAAGCAGTTTGTTGAAAACTGCTTCACCATCTGTCCGAGACAGGCCCTTCATGCACGTACGCTAGGATTTAATCATCCGACGACAGGCGAGAGAATGTTTTTTGATTGTGATTTACCGGATGATATGAACAACCTGTTGATCAAATGGAGGTCTTACGTAGCCCATCGAAAAGAAACACTTGGGCAATGACAGACCATGCGGCTTTCCTGCATTCCTTACAACCTTTAAAGGAGTTATTGCTTTCTGATTCAGCAGCGCTTGAGGCACAAATAGAATTGGCCTATATTGCTAATCCATGGTTTATTCCAGCGTTTACCAAAAGGAGCATCGTTGCGATTGCGGAGGAATTTCTGGATGTGCAAAAATGCAGCCAATGGATGTCGTCTTATCCACCTGCATCCGGAGGTCAGAAAAGAATCGCCGTCATCATGGCAGGCAATCTTCCTTTGGTCGGATTCCATGATTTGTTGTGCATCCTGGCCAGCGGACATTCAGCCGTCATAAAACTGAGCGACAGAGATGCCACCCTATTACCATGGATCACGGATCAATGGATCACGATCTACCCTGAGTTGGCTTTACGCATCACCTATACTGATAGATTTGAAGGATACGATGCAGTCATTGCCACCGGTAGCAATAACAGCGGCAGGTATTTTGAATATTACTTCAGGTCATACCCTCACATATTGCGGCACAACCGTAATGGGGTAGCGGTGTTGACAGGCCAGGAAACAATGGAAGATCTCAGGAGACTGGCTGAAGACATCTTTCTGTATTTCGGTTTTGGGTGCAGGAATGTCTCAAAGATTTTTGTTCCGAAGGGATATGATTTCAATCTGTGGAATGAAGCGACGGCAGCATGGAAGCACCTCGAGGACCACAATAAGTACAAGAATAACCTGGAGTACAATTTTGCTATTTTTATCATCAATAGTATTCCGCATATCCAGCTCGGACATTTAATCCTTAAAGAGGATGATGCCATTGCATCACGGATCGGATGCCTGCACTATAGTTATTATGCGGAAAGAGAATCATTGGTATCTGACCTCGAGGTGAAAAGAGAGGAGATCCAATGCGTGATCAGCCTCGATCCAATCGAAGCTTGGGAGCATGTCTGTTTTGGAGACAGTCAGCGACCAAGGTTAGATCAATATGCTGATGGAGTAGACACTATGCAGTTTCTTGCATCCTTGTAAAAACACATCTATGCGGATTTCGAAAAAAGAAAAGGCCCTTGCGATAGCCCGTATCCTCGAGGATTTATATCCTGTCGTACCGTTACCATTGACACATAAAGATCCATTTACGCTTTTGGTCGCGGTCGTGTTGTCTGCACGATGTACAGATGTGAAAGTCAATCAGGTTACACCCTTCCTGTTTGCTAAGGCTGATACAGCTAAGACCATGTCAAAACTGGAGGTGGATGTCATCCGCGAAATCATCAAGCCTTGCGGTCTTTCTCCGGCAAAGTCAAAGAACATCAAGGAGCTGTCAACGATACTGACAGAAAAATATGGTGGGAAAGTACCAGAGACATTTGACGAACTTGAAGCATTGCCGGGCGTTGGGCACAAGACAGCATCCGTAGTGATGGCACAGGCTTTTGGTGTATCTGCATTTCCGGTAGATACACATATACACAGGCTGGCTAATCGATGGGGATTGAGCGACGGAAAAAATGTTGAAAAGACTGAAGCTGATCTTAAGAAGTTGTTTCCAGAGGAGAGCTGGAATAAGTTGCATCTGCAGATTATTTATTTTGGAAGGGCGTATTGTCCGGCGAGAGGGCATGTGAGGGAGAGGTGTCCGGTGTGTAGGATTTATGGAGTGAAAAATGAAAAGTGAAGAGTGAAAAGTGAAGAATGAAAAGTGAAAAAAGGCGAAGGCTAAGGCGAAGCAAAAAATGGAAGCCCTGAAGGGGCGTGAAAGTAGGAAGGGGTTTCAGCCCCTGACCCAAAAGTGAAAAGTGAAGAATGAAAAGTGAAGAATTAGTAAAGGCTGAGGCGAAGGCTGAGGCGAAGTAAAAAAACAAAATACCCTTTAGAACGGTAGGCCGACGGCTATTTGAGGTTCGGCGCCGGAGGGGAATTTTTTGATTTCGTTGACGAGCCACCTGGAAGGTTTTCTTGCGGGGTCGTAGATGACAGGATATGGATTGTGAAGTTTATAGCCGAGGTCGAGACGAATAATGAAAAAATCAAGATCAAGGCGGATGCCGTATCCATATCCGATTCCAAATTCTTTGTAAAAATTGTGTGACAAATTAGCTTCCAGACGCGAATCGTCCTCCTGTAGAATCCAGACATTAGCGGCGTCAACAAAGAGAACGCCTTTGAAATACCAGAAGAGTGGGAACCGGAGTTCGGCAGAGAAATCAATTTTGAAATCACCGGTTTGATAAAAGGGGACGTTCGGTGGTATATCTGTTTTGTCCTCATAGCCTCCCGGGCCGAGTTGCCGGATCTGCCAGGCTCTGTTGCTCTGCGCACCCCCTACATAAAATTGTTTGGGATAGGGTACTTGTTTTGTGTAAGGACCAAAAGGTGTTGCAACACCGGTGTTCAATTTGATCGCAAATTCTGTATTTCGTGTCAGGTTACGAAAATAGCGAACATCAATTTCGCCCTTTGCAAATTGGGAGAATTCAACAATATCGGCTTCGCTTCCATTCGGATTGAGCACTATTTCTTTAAACTCGCCGCTGATGAGATTCGCCACAGAATTAATAGCATACATTTCAATACCGGATAATTCCATGCTGTGCAGCATCCTGAAATGTCCGGTCTTTGATTTGATGCGTGAATTTACCTCATAGATATAATTCCTAAAAAAGAAGCCTGTGTACAACTGATTTCCAAAACTCTCTGCGAGAAACTTGTTAGAATCGAGGATCTTCTGGTATTCCGGATATGCGTTTGGTACAAATAAATCAAATCCGATACGCGTGATGGTTAGTTTTTTAAACGGGTCCGGCTGGATGTCATAGCTCAGGTTAGCATTGATATTGTAATAATCATACAAATCAGTTATGATGACATAATTGAATCCGGCACTGAGGCGTGTGGATGCATCATCGATAAGCCAACGGTGCAGTCGACCACCGATTCTTGCTTTTTTCTCCGGATCATCGGTATGCCCAATCATATGGTATATATTGAGCGGATCCATAAACTGCCGGAAGGAGAGATCTGTCGTAAGACCGGCATTGAGACTATTTAATAACTGGCTATTACTGGCAGACTCTCTGTTGAAGAAATTAAATTCAAAGCCCAACTCAGCATTGAGATTGAGAATTTCAGCCTGGCCGAATATGTTACGGTCACGATAATTGGTGCTGAACGATGTACCGAAAAGTGATCTTCGCTCCTCTGATGCAATATTTGAATAGGTGAGTTCACCATTGACATCAAAATTGATTTTTTTATTGCGTGTCAGAAAGAATGTATAATCAATCGAGGGTGCTCCGACTCCGGAAGAATCTATGACGGCATCCGGATTTACAAATCTGATCAGTTCTATCCGACCAAGTTTTTTAATCGTCAGGTCGATATTGTCCTTTCGGGTATGGGCATTAGGATACAGGAAAATATTTCGTTGGATTGCTTCCGGCTTCAAGGTGAACACATTGCTATCCGGCAGAAAGTAGGTGATGTGATTGACCATGGTATCGTGGTAATGCTTAGGGTCCACGATGTTATAATCCGGATAGACCTTGACGTCACCTACCACATAGATCTGATGTAATGTACTGTCGGATGGATTTAAAAGCCGTATGACCCCTTTGACCCTGTTGCCGGCAGTATCCACTTCCATGGATGATACATAGGTTTCATTGAAAGTGGCATAGCCCTCGTTTTGCAGTAACCTGACAATCCGTGCTTTCTCTTGATTGTATAACTGGATATCCAGCGCACTTTCTAACGGTATCAGGGAATTCTCATTCGTTTTATCCACGATGTCCTGGAGCATCGAATCTTCTGCTATGATGATGATCGTGTCCAGAAATATCCTGGGTCCCGGATTGACATGATAGAGCACTTTCGTTTCTTTCTTTTCTGTCTTCGCTTCAAAATTGACGATGGCTGATCGGTATCCTCTGAGTTGAAGATATTTTTCAAAATCGTCGCTGGTCTGTTCCGCTTTCAGAGAGTCATAGATCACAGGGCGGTTTTTAATGATCCGCTCTTCGTCCCATTTTTTGTGGGCTGGCTTTGCTTTTAACTTTTCCTGGTATTGATAATAGAAGTCATGGCGTGGAAAACCCAGAGAGTACTTCGTCTGGGGCTGGCGGTAGTAGTTCAGAAAACTCTCCTTAATCTCTGATTTACTGTGGATAGGGTGGCTTGATTTAAGCTTTATCTTGTTGGACATCAGAAAGGACTGATCATCCTCCAGATATTTTTTACTATTGCATGACGAAAGAAGAACGCATATTGCAATCAAAGTGCCCCAGAGCGCACTGCGCAAATGGTGTCCTCTACGACAATATTTTAATATGGAGCCATTATCCAAAGCAAGGATCAAACTCATACAGTCCCTTCAACATAAAAAGTTCAGGCAAAAGTATGACAAATTCATAGTAGAGGGCCTGAAGATCACCAAAGAGCTGATCCAGGAGCGTCCTTCCATAGTGGAATCAGTCTATATTTCCAACCCTGATTATCAAGACATTCTTGAGAATCTGATCGATGCAGATCGGGTTTGTCAGGTTACACCCCAACAGATGCATCAAATCTCGCAGATGTCTACACCGCCAGGGGTGCTTGCGGTTTGTTCATTGCCTCCGGAAATCCAGCTGCCGGAACACGTCAATGATTTAAGAATATTTTATCTTGATTCGATACGTGATCCAGGTAACCTGGGAACCATCCTTAGGATTTCAGACTGGTTCGGTTTGGATTTTGTGATCCTGTCACCTGATTGTGTTGACATATTCAACCATAAGGTCCTTCAGGCTTCGATGGGTAGTGCTTTGCGCGTCAAGACTTGTATCCTTGACAAGGTGGAGCTGCTTGCTTTTGCTGAAGGCAAGATATATGTCTGTGATGCAGAAGGAAAAAATATCTATACGGCTTCACCACCAGACGCAGGCATTATCGTGTTAGGGAATGAGTCATTAGGTGTTTCAGGTGAGATTGCCCACCAGGTGAAGGAGGTATTTGCTATACCCGGAGACAGGAGCCTTGGTGCGGAGAGTTTGAATGTGGCGTCAGCGGCGGCGATTGTGGCGGCTTGGTGGGTGAAATAGCAAGGAGCAGGGAGCAAGGGGCAAGGAGAAAAGGGCAAGGAGCAAGTCGAAGCGCAGCGGAGATCCCGCTCGCTGTGAAGCCGAAAAGCGGGAGAGCAAGGGGCGAGGAGCAAAGGGCAAGGGGCGAGGAGCAAGGGGCGAGGAGTTTTTTAAACAATAATATCAAAGCGAGTCACATTCGGGTGTGTTTAAGACACTATGGTTGATGAATTATTTTTAACCATTTAAAATGCACAAGATGAACAGATTTCGTTTTGAAGACCTTGAAATATGGAAGGAAGCGATTGAAATTGCTACTATTTTATTTAGAATAGCCGATAAATTAGAGGAGAAGAGACTGTGGCGATTTGCAGATCAGGTGCGGGGTGTGGGACTTGGTATTCCTAATAATATCTCTGAAAGCACTGGTACCGATATGGTAGGTGAGCAGCAACAATTTCTGAGGTATTCAAAACGAGAGATCTATGAAGCTGCTAACTTACTTGTCATACTCGAAAAAGAAAAACACATCAGTCCAAAGGAAAGAGAAGAAACCTATGAGCGACTCCATGTGCTGAGTAAGAGAATCACCAGTTATTCCAGATCTCTGGCACTATAGATTTATTTACTCCTTGCCCCTTGCTCCTTGCTCCTCGCCTCAAGTTCCAGGTCAATGGCTTTGATAATAGAAAGATCATCATCAGGGAAAAAGCTGTGCCAGCTTCCCTGATGACGCCACCAGGTCATCTGGCGCTTTGCATAGCGGCGGGTGGATTGTTGGATGGCAATGATTGCTTCGGGTAGCGAAGTTTTACCATCGAAATATTCGAAGAGTTCTTTATAACCTACTGTATCAAGAGCCTTAAGGTGTCTGAATGGATAAAGCGATCTGGCTTCGTCTTCCCAACCCTGACTGATCATATGAAGTACACGCTGATCAATGCGGGCATATAATTCTTCTCTGGGAAGGCTGAGAACGATCGGGAGTATGTTGAATGGTCTTTTGATAGGTTCTCCTTTCAGAAAAGAACTGAAGGGTTTGCCTGAAGATTCACTTACAGCAAGTGCCCGGATAATTCTTCTAGAGTTGGCTTTATCCACCATTTCCAGGTAAGCAGGGTCAAGATCTTTAAGAGATTTCAATATGAAATCAATTCCTTGCTCTTTCCATGCAGAAGTCCATCGTTCAGTAATTCCATCCTCAACTTCAGGTATGTCATCAAAGCCTTCAATAAGTGCTTTGACATACAATCCTGTACCTCCGGTCAGCATGACAATGTCATGATGAAGGAACAACTCATCAAGTAACTTAAGTGCTTCATTGGTATAATGAGCAACGGAGTATTCCTGTTGGATGCTGATATGGCCGATGAGGTGGTGTGGAATAGCGTTCAATTGAGAAGCAGAGGGTTTGCCGACGCCGATGTTGAGTTCTTGGTATACCTGTCTTGAATCAGCGCTGATGATTTCAGTCTGATAATGTTGAGCCAGCTGGATGGCCATGTCCGTCTTACCTACGCCTGTAGGGCCTCCGATCACTACCAGTAGTTTGTTTGACATATCTTTGCGGGCCTGGGCAGCAAGTTCGGATTTCTTTATGGTTTATCAGATAATACGGTTGTGGGCTACATTATTTCTGCGGTTATATTTCAGGAAAGCCATTGTATATGGCCTGGAACACATTCCCAGAAAGGGTCCATTGATTGTCGCCAGCAATCATCCCAGTGCGTTTATGGAGGCGAGCATCATGGGTACTATACTCGGGAGGCCGCTGCACTATCTGGTGCGTGGTGACATGTTTCATCCAAAATTCAGATGGTTATTTAACTGGACCAATCAGATCCCGATCTATCGGCAGAAGGATGGTATCAGCAACCTGCGTAAGAATGCTTCGAGTTTTGAGCTTACGTATAGGAAGCTGGCAGATGGAGAGGCTGTACTGATTTTTCCGGAAGCGAAGACCATTCTTGAGAAAAGGATGCGACCCATACAACGCGGGACCGCGCATCTGGCTTTCGGTACATTACCATTTGTTAAGGAAGGGGAGGAATTGCTGATACTACCGGTGGGGGTCAACTTTACAGAGCCGCGTTTGCCAGGGACTGATGTTGTGGTGAAATTTGGTGCTCCATTTTTGACAGAGCAAGCCACACGTGATGATCGCGAAGCTATCGATAGGTTTACCAATACACTCAGTGATGCGTTGAGCCCGTTGATCATCCAGGTTACTGATGAGGGCTATGATCATCATTATGATGTGTTGGCATCTGTGTATATGCGTTGCGTGCAAGCTGGAAGACCAGATGGATCTGCGCACGACGATCTTGTGTTGCTATCAAATGTGGTCAACCAACATGAAAAGCATAAAGCACTTATAGATAAAGTACATACCTATTTTCATTCCCTTAGAAAAATCAAAATAGCTGATGCTGTTTATTTTCCTGATCTGGTCATGGCCAATAGATTTATACTTGCGGTCATGTTGATTTTAAAATTGATCTGGTTGGTATCTGGTGGTTGGATATGGAGAAGTGTGCGGCGGATCATCTTTTCCAAAATCAAAGCGAATACCTTTAAAACTCCCGTGACGGTTGGAGCCGCCATGGTCTTGTATCCATTGATTAGTTTGATACTGCTCATCACTTGCCTGATCGCAGGATGGCCGCTGTGGATCGTTTTTGCCTGGATGATGGTGATGATTTCAGGGATGTTTTTCAGACCTCCCTTCGATCTGATCTGGAGGCTCTTGACATTAGGTTTTGCGAGGAAAGCGAAATTGAAATCGGAAATTTCAGTGATCAGGAATGAAGTGAGCGCCTTGCTTGAAAACGTGAAATAAATCAGCGTACCAGCGTTACATTGCCTTTAAAGGTTTTCCGCTCTCCATTTGAAAATTGTACTTCGAGGTAATAGGCGAAAACACTGGGGCTCATATTAAAATGCTTGTAAGAACCATCCCACCAGTCTTCAGAAGGAGCAATGGGCATATTGTATCGGGAGTATACATTCGTACCGCGCTTGTCAAAAATAAAAAACCGGGTGATCATCACCTGGTCGCCAACGGGTGTCTGGATTTGAAAGAGATCATTGGAGCCATCGCCATTTGGGGAGAAAATATTTGGAATATAGACATGGATTTCAGCTTCATCCCCGGTGGGAATAGTGTCCGATGGATTGAAAGGATCAGCGGACTGTATGCTGCTTGTTGTATTGGAACGGGAATAGAATCCCTGACCCGACAGGCTCAGGGTGCTCAAAATACATGCAAAAACAAGCAGGGTGATTCTCATATTCCGGTGAAAGCTTGTGTATTTTCTCTTTGTTAAGTCCTCAAATATCTGAAAAACATTCAATTTACTGGTCATACAGGGTTTCGGCCTCAGGCAATATTAATCCAGCACCTCATAAATGACGGCAGGGATTGACTTATTCTTTAACACAAACTCGCCTACCTTCTGGCAATTGAAAGACTCCTTTACGATCTCATACGCTGCCTGATTGATCACAATCTTTCCGGGAGCGGCCACGCTTTGAAGTCGCTGGGCAGTATTGACTGTATCACCGATCACTGTGTAATCTAGCCTGCGCAGGCTGGATGATCCTATATTCCCGGAGATCATTTCGCCACTGTTGATTCCGATGGATACCCGGGGCGTAAACTCTACATGGTCATGTAAGGAGGGTAATTTTCCAATCTGGTTGCGCACCGCCAGGCAGGCATCGATGGCCCTGTCAAGGTGAAAATCTCCACGGAACACGGCCATGATGGCATCTCCGATAAATTTGTCGACATAGCCACCTTGTTCGAGAATCTCCTTCACCATCACATCGAAATAATTATTGAGGAGCTTTACGACGGTATCCGGGGGCTCATTTTCACTGATGGTCGTGAAGCTGCAGATATCAATAAATGCGACGGTAGCTATAATCGTATCATTGGCCATGAGGGAGGATTCGAATTCGCGACTGGCCATAAACTTCAAGACATTTTCATCCACATACATCCGCAGGATATTGTTCTCTTTGATAGCCTTCAGCGTTTCACGGCTTTGCTGCACATGACGTATGGTTTTTTCCATGGTCAGGTCAAGATCTTCGAAATTGACCGGCTTCGTGATGAAGTCAAAGGCACCACGGTTCATAGCGGTCCGGATATTTTCCATATCGCCGTATGCAGAAACAATGACAGATTTAAGCAGTACATTTTCTTCCGCCAGTCTGGTGAGCAGGGTAAGGCCATCCATTTCAGGCATATTGATATCGCTCAGTACCACATCCACATCTCCGTGGAGGGCGAGCTGCTCCAGGGCGTGCCTGCCGTTAGAAGCAAACACAAATTCATAATGATGTTCACGTATTTTCTGCCGGAATTTTTGTTTGATCAGGGCTTCCAGATCCGCCTCATCATCGACCACTAAGATCTTAGCCATTATTGTATTGCTTTTAATTTTTCTTTCAGGATATTGAATTCCACCGGTTTTGTCAGGAAATCATCAGCTCCCAGGCGCATGGCTGTGTTATAATTTTCAGCATCCCCATAGGCGGTGATCATCATGACCAGGGGTGGGGGAGCGTTATATTTCTCTTTGATGTGGCGTAACAATTCCAGGCCGCTCATGCCGGGCATATTGATGTCCGACAGGATGAGCACTGCACCGTGGTTGTTATCGCTGAGGTACTGCAGGGCTTCTTCTCCTGAAAAAGCGAATGCAAACGCAAGTTCATTGTTTCGGATTTCTTTTCTGAACCGTTGTTCAAACAGGACCTGTACATCTCTTTCGTCGTCGACTACTAAAATATTCATGTTTCAGTGATGGGTGTTTACAAGGGTAAAATAATTATAAATTCAGCAAATTCACTTTCTTTCGTTTCTAAGCGGAGTTTGCCGCCGTGAGCTTTGATGACGCTCTCTTTTGTCTGAATCACGGATTTTCGGATTTCACGGATTTCATTTATGAAGAGTTTTACCTGATTTATACATTAGTCCAACTAGTCTTATGATCAACTAACGGGTATTTGGATTATGAATACACTTCCTTCTCCTTCTTTTGTTTCTACTTTCAGTTCTCCTCCATGGGCTTTAATAATATCGTAAGATAATGATAAACCCAATCCGGTGCCCTGCCCGGTGGGCTTGGTGGTGAAGAAGGGTTGGAAGATTTTGTCCAGGGCGGATGCCGGGATGCCGGAGCCGTTGTCGGAGACACTTATAGTGACCTTTGCTCCATCTGACCCCCTACCCCCTGAAAGGGGGAGTTGATGCTTGGTCATTACCGTCACAGTGGGTTGGTAATCTGGTCCCCCTTCCAGGGGGTAGGGGGTTTGGGAGATCATTTTCGCTTTTTCGGAAACTACGTAAAACGCATTTGTGATCAGATTTAAAATCACCCTTCCTATGTCTTCTGGTATGACATTGACTAAGCCGATGGTGTCATCAAAGTCGGTCTTCATGGTGGCATTAAACGATTTATCTTTTGCACGTAATCCATGATAAGCAAGCCTTAGGTATTCTTCAGCCAGGGCATTGATATCTGTTGGTTCTTTAACGCCGCCGCTACTGCGGCTATGCTGGAGCATGCCTTTGACGATGGCGTCGGCGCGTTTGCCGTGATGATTTATTTTTTGCTCATTTTCTTTAATGTCTTTGGCAATCGCCTTTACCTCATCCAGATTTCCTTTGTCAACTTCTTCCGTCAATTCATCAATTAGCTCGGTATTGACATCGGAGAAATTATTGACGAAGTTTAATGGGTTTTGAATTTCATGGGCGATGCCTGCGGTGAGCTCTCCGAGGGAGGCCATTTTTTCGGATTGGATGAGTTGCTTTTGGGTGGCTTTGAGTTCGGAATATGCTTTTTCTATTTCTTTTGCCTGCGCAAGTTCACGTTCCCTTGTACGTTCACGCTCTGCCCTTATGACCCAGTTCTTTTGAAAACGATGCACTGAATAAACGAATGCCATGAACAATAAGGCGTAAACAATAAAGGCCTGCCAGGTATTCCACCAGGGAGGAGAGATAATCACCGCTATACTTTTCTCTATCCATTCTCCATTATTATTATCAGCCGTTTTTATCCGCAAACGGTATTTACCTGGAGGGACCTTGTAATATTGTATTTCATCTTCTGCGCTGGCTTTGCGCCAGCCATTATCAAAATTTTCCAACTGATAGTGGATGTATGTTTCCTTGTTACTGCGAAAATCAATAGCCGTAGCGCTGAATGAAAATACATTTTGATCATGGGCAAGCTGGATATCTTTGGTTTCATAGAGTGACTCCTTCAGAGGCCCATTTGCACCTGGTATGATTTCTTTATTATTGACCCAGAATCTTGTAAAGTATATACGTTTTTTATCGGTAATGGTTTTAAGTTTTTCAGGAAAAAAGGCGTAGTAGCCTGAAGTATCACCAAGGAATATTTCTCCATTTTGCCTTGCAAACAACGCATCATGAATAAATATTAATCCTTCCCTAACCCCATTTTCCTTTCCATAGCGATACCACCAATTCCTTTCTTTGTTTAGCTTATACATCCCGTTCTGAGTGCTCATCCAGAGATTATTTTCCTTGTCGCCAACAATCGCAGAAACTAAACCGGTCGTATTTTCCCTGTTTTCAATATCAAATAAACTAAAGCTATCCGATTCTTTATGATAACGATGAAGGCCTGAGTTGGAGCCTGCCCACATTATCCCGGATGCATCCTGATATATATCCTCAATACCTAACCCCTCAAGATAATGTGTAAATTTCCCGGTGTTCCGATTCAATTTATTTAATCCTTTATTACTCCACGTGCCAACCCAAAGGTCATTGGACTCGTCTACGTACAGAGCTGAAATTTGGTCAAAGCTTATGGAGCTATCATCATCCGGATCATTCTTAAAGTTCGTGTACGTTCCGGTCTTCCAGTTGAGCAAATCCAACCCTCCCCCTGATGTGCCGACCCATATTGTTGAGTCGCTGTATTCAAGAATTCTAAAAACATTGTAACTGTTATCGTTGCCGGGGTCATGATAATACCTTGTAAATATTTCTGTTTTCAGATTAAAATGATTCAACCCATTTGCTGTGCCGATCCAGAAATTTCCTGTCTTGTCTTTGCATATCCTGTTGACTTGATTATTGCTTATGCTATTCGGGTTGGCCGGATCATGGACAAATTTTCGGGTAGCCCCGGTTCTGAAATCTTTTCGTACCAGTCCGACGCTGGTGGCATACCAGCCTATGGAGTCTCCTTCCTCACTGAAATCGAATACGGGGCCCATCTCAACATGAGGAATAATCACATTATTGATATCGATCCTGAATAAACCGGATACCTGACTTGCCAGCCAAATCAAACCATCAGGGGTAGCATGCGCGCACCAACTATCACTGACTTGGAAAGCCCCTGATGTATCATCTTTATTTCCAAAGCGGGTGATTTTTTTTGTGGAGGGATCGTACCGGGTTAATCCATTTGCCCAGGTGCCAATCCAGAGTTTTTTATCTGAATCTTCCGTTATGAAAGTAATGTGATCTAATCCGCCAAGTGTAGCGCGACTCACCGGTGAGCGGCTAAGTTGTTCAGGTTGCCTGGGATCATAGGTCAGTCTTTCAAAAAGGCCGGTTTTTCTGTCCATGGTGTGCAATCCATCTCCGCTTGTTCCTACCCAGAAGGTACCCTGGCTATCTTCAAAAATGGCCTCGACTCTGTTATCGATGAGTGTATTCGGATTTGCCGGATCGCTGAGGTAGCGGGTAAATGTCTCCCTATCCCGGTGGAAGCGATTAAGGCCTCCGATGTTTACATCTGCAAAGAAGCCGGTACCCACCCAAAGTTCTCCTGCCTTGTCTTCATAAAGGGCCCTGACGGCATGATGGCTTAAACTGGTTAAATCGGTTTCGTTATGGATGTAATGCTTGAACTTGCCGGTCTTCTGATCAAGCAGGTCCAGGCCGCCGTTTGATCCTACCCAAACATTGCCAAGGTGATCAACCAACAAAGCTGAAACGACATCACTGCTTAAACTTGACTCATCCTTCGGATTATGGCGGTAGTGCGTGAAGATGCCCGTGGCAGGATCAAACTTATCGAGACCTTCTCCATAAAAACCTATCCAGATATTTCCAACGGAATCTGCAGCCAGGCACTCCGGGTTATAGCCCCCCGGCGAATTGAGATTTTTAGCATCGTACTGGTACATTTTCATGTGGTTGCCGTCAAACCGGATAATCGCCCTGTTGCTCTGATCGGCCAACCAAATAAAGCCATACTTGTCCTGGGTAATGCTACTTAACTTTCCTAGTGTAATGCCGTTGCTTCCAGTAATCAGATCGAAGCGCACCTCACGGGTTTGAGACGAAGCGTTGCAAACTATGAAGATTAACAAAAGCAACAGATGATGGCGCAATATAAAATTCATGGAAGATCGTCTAATGTATTTATTTAGGCAATTGTATAATAAACTCACTTCCCACACCATCCTTCGTTTTCACTGTCAACTCACCGCCGTGTGCCTTCACAATATCGTAACTTAAAGACAAGCCGAGGCCTGTGCCTTGCCCTGTGGGTTTGGTGGTAAAGAAGGGCTGGAAGATTTTATCCAGGGCGGAGTCGGGGATGCCGGGGCCATTGTCGGAGACGCTAATAGTGACCCGTTTTGCCCCTAAATCCCCTAAAGGGGACTTCAATAATTTAGTGGTTACTATTACAGTTGGGACGTAGGTTAAGTCCCCTTCAGGGGATTTAGGGGCAAATGTAGAAACTGCATAAAATGCATTCGTGATCAGATTCAGAATCGCTCTTCCGATATCCTGAGGAATGACATTGACCAGGCCAATCGTTTCATCAAAATTGGTTTTCATGGTGGCGTTGAAAGATTTGTCCTTTGCACGTAGCCCGTGATAGGCGAGACGGAGATACTCATCACAGAGCGAATTGATATTGGTAGGTTCTTTCACACCGCCGCTACTGCGGCTATGCTGGAGCATACCTTTGACGATGGCATCGGCGCGCTTACCATGATGATTTATTTTTTGCAAATTCTGTTCAATATCAGTAGCGATGGACTTCGCCTCTTTTATATCACCTTTATCAAGTTCTTCTCTCATTTCTGCGATCAGTTCATTGCTGACTTCGGAGAAGTTGTTGACAAAATTTAAAGGGTTTTGAATCTCATGGGCGATACCGGCGGTGAGTTCCCCGAGGCTTGCCATTTTTTCGGATTGGATGAGTTGCTTTTGAGTGGCCTTGAGTTCTGCATATGCTTTTTCGATTTCTTTAGCTTGCTGCAGTTCTTTTGCCTGGGTTCGCTCACGTTCGATGCGTATCGTGCGTGCTTGTTGGTATTTATGTAATTGCCATAGCAATGTGATGATGCCCAGCGCATATAAACTGTATGCCCACCAGGTCAGCCACCATGGCGGACGGATTGTAAAGGGATATTGAAATTCATCGCTCCATTGGCCTGCACTGCTCATGGCTTTTACTTTGAAAGTATAGGAGCCATGGGGTAAGTTGCCATAAGGTGCTTCTGTGCGAAGGCTGAGTTCACTCCAGTTTTGATCATTGCCCTCCAGTTTGTATTGGTATTTTACTTTTTGAGGTTGGCTCATGGTGATGCCGATAAAGCCGAAGGTGATACTATTATTGTTATGCGCCAGGCTTAAATGTTCCGGCAGGCCGTACCATTTGGATGTGCCTTTAAACCGGAAATCTTTCACCTGCACACCATTTCCCATCGTGAGGATAGTGTCTTGATGTTGGTCAAGGAGAAACCATGCCACAGGTTCATTGTATAACATGACAGCATTGATCTGGATGTTTGGCCGAAGGGTATCCGGAGTTTCTTTTTCTTTGGATGGATGGTAGGCGGTGAGCCTGTCATTGGCGCCGATCCAGATGGTTCCATTTCGATCTTCGCAAATCGCATTTCTATTACATCCTATGCCAAGGAATCCATCTTCATAGGTATAATTGGTAAAGAAAATATCAGACCCGGTAACACTGTTTGACTTGACTTTGTCATTTAATTCAACTAACTTCATAACAGTCAATTCATTTATCCCAAAGCGTGTGGCGAACCAGAGATTTCCGGTGCGGTCTTCCAGGATACTAAAAACGAAGTCATTGGAAAGGCCTTCGGCGGCGGTAAAATGGGTAAAGGTCTTGCCGTCATACCTGCTTACGCCCCCGCCATAGGTGCCGAACCAGAGATTTCCGGTGCGGTCTTCCAGGATACTATAAACTTGATTATTGGAAAGGCCTTCGGCGGTGGTAAAATGGGTAAAGGTCTTGCCGTCATACCGGCTTACGCCCCCGCCCTCGGTGCCGAACCAGAGATTTCCGGTGCGGTCCTCAATTATACTGTGGATATGTCCGTGTTTTAAGCCCTGAAGTTTTCCAAAGGAGCTGAAATTCTGGGGATTCTGGTCCTTTACGGCAGGATCTTTGGCCACTACGACTTCCGGGATGCCGGCTACGAAGGGGCTATCAATGGCAGGCACTGTTTTAGGGAGCAGGAAGGTGTCCTGGCCCGGCGTGCAGAGTCGAGGGGTGCCAGCTATCACCACTTTGGGTGTTCCTGCAAGATGGACGTTGGTGTTAGTAGGTACTACTTTTGGTTTGCCGGCAGGCACTTTGATAAGCTTGCTTTCATCTACCGGAAAGACTTTAGGCACAGCCATGCTGTCAGCGGGGACTACATAGCCGTGGGCTTCGACGACTTTGGGGCCGAAGGATCGTGGGGTTGTGTTTTCATCCCGGATGTTGCAGGAAGAAATGAGCAGAGCAAATAAAACTGTCCAACCAGTTATGGAAGTCAAGCGCATATGGGCATTTTATGGAAAGATAAAACTTTAAGGTTAGAGCGGGAGGCTGATAGTGAATTTTGAGCCTTCACCTTCTTTTGTTTCTACTTTCAATTCGCCGCCGTGGGCTTTGACGATGTTTCCTTTTGTCTGAATCACGGATTTCACGGATTTCACGGATTTATGGATTTCACGGATTTTATGCTTATACAGCTTCAGCTGATTTATAGGACCATTTCTCTGATCTAAGTAAATTGAATATAAAATCAGGCAATGGGTAATTGAATGATGAATGTGCTGCCTTCACCCTCTTTGGTTTCTACTTTTAATTCACCGCCATGTGCTTTTACAATATCATAGCTCAACGATAAGCCTAATCCGGTACCCTGGCCTGTGGGCTTGGTGGTGAAGAAAGGTTGGAAGATTTTATCAAGGGCAGATTGGGGTATGCCGGAGCCGTTGTCGGAGACGCTAATAGTGACCCGTTTTGCCCCTAAATCCCCTAAAGGGGACTTCAATAATTTAGTGGTTACTATTACAGTTGGGACGTAGGTTAAGTCCCCTTTAGGGGCAAGGGTAGATACTGCGTAAAATGCATTCGTGATCAGATTAAGAATCACTCTCCCGATATCCTGTGGCACCACGTTGATCATGCCGATGCTGTCATCAAAGTCGGTCTTCATGGTGGCATTAAACGATTTATCTTTTGCACGCAATCCATGATAAGCAAGCCTTAGGTATTCGTCAGCCAGGGCATTGATATCTGTTGGTTCTTTGACGCCACTGCCCGCACGGCTATGCTGGAGCATGCCTTTGACGATGGCATCGGCGCGTTTGCCGTGAAATAAAATCTTTTGTTCATTTTCATCAATGGTATCAGCAAGGCTTTTTGCGTCATTCAGATTTTGTTTATCCATTTCAATCTTCATCTCCGCGATTAATTCGCTGTTCATTTCGGAGAAGTTGTTGACGAAGTTTAGTGGGTTCTGGATCTCATGGGCGATGCCGGCAGTGAGCTCGCCGAGGGAGGCCATTTTTTCGGATTGGATGAGTTGTTTCTGGGTCGCTTTAAGGTTTTCGTGTGCGGTCGCTAGTTCACTATAGGCTTTTTCGATTTCTTTGGCCTGGGCGAGTTCTCTTTGTTGTGTTTTTTCGCGTTCCAGGCGGATAGTGCGTGATTTCTGATATTGGTCAAGACGCCATACCAATGCCAGGAACAATACACTATACAAGCCATAGGCCCACCAGGTCCTCCACCATGGAGGGGATATGATGATTTTTATGGAAGCACCTTCTTCATTCCAGATGCCATCATTGTTGGAAGCTTTTACTTGCAACGTATAGTTGCCGGGGCTTAGATTCGTGAATGAAACTTCATGCCTTGTCCCGAGTTGTACCCAGTCGTCATTGAAGCCGGTCAATCGATAGGCATATTTATTCTTTTGTGGGGATACAAAGTTGAGAGCGGCGAAATGGAATTCGATAATGTTGTCCTGGTACGAAAATCTTACTTTGTCCTTATTGTATACCGCATTGTCTGTGATGGCCTGTCCATTATTTTTATTCTTATTGTAATAAACGAGTTTAGTAAAAAGCACAGGGGGTATATAGGTGTTTTCAGAAAGGCTGTCCGGATGAAAAACGGTAATACCGCCCGGACCACTAAACCATAATTCACCTGTGATGGGATGTTTGATGGCGGCATGATGTTCATAGAATTCGTTTCCCTGCAGCCCATCCAGATAATCAAAATTCCGAAATGATTTGCTGGTTGGATCAAAACGGGATATGCCATTTGCTGTAGATAGCCATAAGTGTTGATGCTCATCTTCCAGGATGCAGTATACCGAATTGGATGGCAGCCCTTGTTCGAGGCCAAAGTGCTTAAAGGTTTCTTTCTCCGGATCAAATAAGGACAGCCCGTAATTTGAACCGAGCCATATCTTTTGATCTTTGCCTCTGAAAATCTTATTGATAGCCACGGTGGTGCCTTGTGAACCACTCCGTTCACCTATAGGATACCGTTTGGTATATTTTCTTTCTTTCGTATCAAATAAGATCAGGCCATCCCAAACTCCGCCAATCAGAAGTTGGCCAGGCACAAGTTCTAAAACGGAAGAAACCTGATTTCCGGCAAAATTGCCCTCGCCCATGGGTTGATACCGATCAAAGTCCTTGTATTTGGAGTTATATACGTTTAGGCCGTGACCAGCATACCATATGTTGTTTTCCTCATCAACAAAAAGGTCAGCGGTATACCCTTGTGTAGGGAATTCGTCTTCGGAAAGGGCATTCATTAGTTCATGTCCATCGGGGCTGATCGTGTATGCCCTTGTTCCAACAAAAAACAGATTTCCTTCCTTATCTTCCAGGAAGCAGGAAGGTGCTTCGTAGGCATGAATTTCTGAAGGGTCCAACTTCAATGTTTTGATTTTTTCTTTCTTTTCATTCAGGACATCAATACCTGATTCATGGAGTACATAGACTGTCCCTTTTGAATCAACACCTAACATTCCTGCGTTGGTTGATAAGGATTTGGGATCATCTTCCTGGTTTGTGTATTTTTGAAAGCCGTGTTTTATGTTGTTGACAATGAGTATGCCTTGTTCACTTGCAAGCCAGTGGTTTCCTTGTTTATCTTTCAGATAAGGAGCCAGGTAACCTTTAAAGTCATCATTGACAGGTTCCACTGTTTGCAAAGTATTTTGTTTTATATCGAAGGTGCTTAACCCGGTGCTTGTTCCAATCCAAAGAAGATCTTTATCAAGGAAAAAGCCTGATAGCGGCCTTTGGGCGGCTAAGGAGTTAGGGTCATGAGGGTCATTTGGAAAGCGTTGAAATTGGCCTGTGGCTAAATCCAGTTTACAGATCCCATCCCAAAAATGAAATATCCATAAATTTCCAGCGTCATCCTCGGCGAAGCTTCCGGGTGTGGTGTGCGAAATGGAATGTATGTCATTATCATCGGGAAAAAATCCAGTAAACATCTTCGTCTCGTAATTGTATTTGTACAATCCTCCCCAGTCTGTCCCGACCCATAGATTTTGTTTTTTATCCTGGTAGATACAACGGATCCGGTTTGCTGCCCGGGTGTCAGCATGTGCATGGAGATGGCTATGCCTCTGAATGCTACCGGTTAATTCGGTTCCGATTTCAACCCTTTTAAATGTATTCGTTGCTTTGTCAAAGAGATTTAAGCCATCATCGGTGCCCACCCAGAAATTTCCGGCATGATCCTCAAGCATGAGATTCCATCCCACAAAGGAGTTGCTTGAAATGGTAGTTGAGTCGCCAGGGTCGTGTATGTATCTTCGGAATGTTTCCGTTTTCCGGTCAAACAGGTTAAGGCCATTGTTCCAGGTACCGACCCAGATATTCCGGTCCTTGTCTTCATAGAGGAAGGTGGTTAGGCTACCGCTTATTGAGGTAGTATCATTGAGTCTTGGCAGGTATTGTTTGATCTCATAGCCATCATAGCGGTTCAGGCCATTTGTGG
>JANNSS010000243.1:0-24498 GCA_031402955.1 Saprospiraceae bacterium | reverse complement strand
CCCAAAGGCAGGGTCCACTTTGTAAAAATGCAAGAAGCTGCTCTCAGTATGCAGACGCTCATTGAAGATCTGTTGACTTACTCACGCACCAACTCTGAAGAGCGAAAGTTTGAAAACATAGACCTCGGGATCATCATCAACGAAGTCCGGCATGATCTCAAGGAATCCATTGAAGAAAAAAGCGCGGTCATTGAGGTGAAGGAAATTTGTCAGGCGAATATCATTCGTTTTCAGTTTCGCCAGCTCCTCCATAATATTATTTCCAATGCACTCAAATTTTCTATACCCGGAAAGCCGCCCCACATCCAGATCTCAGCCAATTTGAAACCAGGCCATGACTGCCAGAATGATCGTCTGAACCAGGATATGGAATATTGTCACATCCGGATATCAGACAATGGCATTGGATTCGAGCCCATCTACCGGGAAAAAATATTCGAGGTATTCCAGCGCCTGTATGGCAAGGAGACCTACAAAGGGACAGGCATCGGTTTAGCCATTGTCAAGCGAATCGTAGAAAACCATGATGGTTGCATTACCGCCAACGGAGAATTGAATAAAGGGGCTACTTTTGATATCTATATACCCACCATTAAAAAGCCGCAGCATGGATAGCAGCCTGTTACATGTCATCCTGGCCGATGACGATGAAAGCGACCGTTCGAATTTTACCGAGGCGCTGGAGGAATCACGGATAAGGACAGTTGTCAATGTTGTGAATGACGGAGTTGCATTGATGGAATTACTTAACCTGGAAGATACACCTGTCCCGCACCTTCTGTTTCTTGACCTCAACATGCCCCGGAAAAACGGACTCACCTGCCTGAAAGAAATAAGGAGCAATGATAAATTAAAGGATGTCGCTGTGGCGATATATTCGACCTCCTCCTATGAAAAGGACATCGATGAGACCTTTCATCATGGGGCCAATGTCTATATCAAGAAGCCCACTGACTTTGACACGTTGAAGAAGGTGTTGCATAAGGTATTAAGTGCAGCCTACGTATATCGTGAACCTCCATTCAGTATTGAAAATTTCCTGCTGAAGATCTGATGAAAGAATTCGCTTATAAGCTTATAAGCCTATCTTATAAGCCTATCTTATAAGCCTTTAACCTTATAAGCTCCCAAGCCCCTTACCTACGCTCAAAAAGCACCAGCTCTTTGCCAAAAATCTTTACCCGCTTATAGCGTGCATCCATACCTGGTAACAACGTATTGTCAAGTGGCAGTTTCCTTTTAATAAAGATGAACCTTGGATTTTGAGCTAGTATTTTAAACCATTCTTCCTCGGGGTCGATGCCAAGCGCCTTGCTGTTGTTTTTGTCATACATCAGCGATGGATGCACATATGGTGTGGGGCTGGTGGTGCCGGTCAGGAGATAGATGATCTGTGGTGCATTAGCGGTATACAGGATATCGTCCGGTTGCAGACGTGTGTTTAGGTATGCCGCTGCTTCAGAAGCGTAGTCCGCTTTACCAAAATAATCTGATTTCTGAAACGCTATATTGACAATGATGAGCACGACGAGAATGGGATAGCCAATAGATGGCTTTCGCATCCAAGCCAGTAGACGGCCCGGTGTTCGTCTCGAATCAAAAAAACTTCCGGCAAGCAGACTGAGTGGAAGCATAAACTGGATAAAGTAGTGCGCAAATAATTTACCGGGTAGTAAGATGATAAAGATGACTAAACCACCCCAGAGCCATGACAACAATGGAATTGCTGTTCCTGCTGTCCGCCAATGCCATGAGCAGAATAAAAACCAAACGGTGACAGGGAGAAATCGCAGCAGTCCGTCCAGTATATAGATCACATAGTCATACCAGGGCGGATTGATGATATAGCGTCCGCTGAGTTCAAAAGAAAAAAACATGAACGTTTCCTCCATGTCCAGTTGCCGGTAATACATCCATACGCACGCGAAGGGGATGCTAAAACCAATCGCCATCAACGCGCATCTTGAAAACCAATACATCCATTTTTTTCCCGCGGTCACTTGCCGCCATAGATAGAATAAACCGATGGCAAGCGCATCAAACAGCACGACATATTTGATCATAAAACCAAGTCCTAATAATACGCTAGCGACGAATACCCACAGCTGACCTTGATATCTCAGGATAAGGAAAAGCGCAGTAATGGTAAACAGGTTGAAGAAATGTTCTGTATTCGGTGATATACCGTAAAAGGTAAAAATGGAAATGATGAATACATAGATGACGCCACTCGCTACAGGAGCAGGATTGTTGAGATATCCGGGACTGTCCTTGATCAGTTCCCGATGCGATAGATAGAGCATCCAGGCCGTCAATGCTACCCAGATCGCTGTGATGACACGGAATACGATAATTGACTTGCCGAAAAGAATCTGGAATACAGCAAAGAGCGTAAAGATGCCAATGGGTTTGGTATCGATCACATCCCGCAGATACACCTTGCCCTGGCGTAGGGCATCGGCGATCACGAGATAGGTAGATTCATCATGATCCATGACCGATGGGAAAAACGAAAAGAACCGCATCACCAGGGAGAGGCCCGTCAGCATAGCGAGTATCCTGAACGGCCGATAGGAGGGTGCGTGCTGAGCTGCTGCTGACATGAGGTGGTGAAAATAGCATAAGCACGGTGATGCAAGCGTATTTGCCTCTATTTTAAGGTCATCAGGCCCGATTTAGGGCAGGCAGCATCCAATTGCCTTCCAATCTATTATCTATGCACTCAAATTCGATTTCGCACCACGACTAAATATTACATGGAAGAGTTACAACCCGGCGCTCCGGCAGCACCAGCAGGAAGAGTTCGTAAAGGATCAGTACCCTTTACGGGTTATCAGCAGTTTATCATCCTGATCCTGGCTTTGTTGCAGTTTACGATCATCCTTGATTTTATGATCATTTCTCCGCTGGGGGATATCCTGTTAAAAACCCTGGGACTGAGCACTTCACAATTTGGTTCGGTCGTATCCGCATACGCGATCAGTGCAGGTATCTCCGGCATCCTGGCGGCTGGATTTGCGGACAAGTTTGACCGAAAGAAACTGCTGTTGTTTTTCTATACAGGATTTATCATCGGTACGGCGTTTTGTGCACTGGCATACAACTATCATACATTGTTACTCGCCCGGATTGTGACAGGACTTTTTGGTGGGGTAGTGGGTTCTATTTCGATGGCGATCATCACTGATGTATTTAGTCTCAGCCAGCGGGGACGTGTGATGGGATTTGTGCAAATGGCATTTGCGGGCAGCCAGATCCTGGGTATCCCGATCGGGCTGCTACTCGCTAATGTTTGGGGCTGGCATGCTACGTTTATCATGGTCGTCATCTTGTCGGTGTTGATTGGTGTAGCTGTGGTCACCAGATTGAAACCATTGACAGAGCATCTCAAGCTGCAGTCGGATAAGAATGCCTTGCAACATCTGTGGCATACGATTCAGAAGCGCGATTACCGGATTGGATTTATGGCGACGGCGATGTTGTCGCTGGGTGGTTTTATGCTTATGCCGTTTACGAGTGCATTTCTGGTCAACAATGTGTTGATCGCGCAGGCGAATCTGCCGGTGATTTTCTTTTTTACCGGCATCTCCTCGATGATCATCATGCCACTGGTTGGCAGGCTCAGTGACCGGGTAGATAAGTTTAAAATCTTTGTGTTTGGTTCTGCTATCGCTGCGGTCATGGTGTTGGTGTACACCAACCTCGGCCCGGTGCCGATCTGGCAGGTCATCGTGATCAACATGATCCTGTTTATGGGCATCATGAGCCGCATGGTTCCTGCGACAGCGCTCAATACAGCGGTGCCGGAGATGTATGATCGAGGGGCGTTTATGAGTATCAATTCATCGCTCCAACAGATGGCGGGTGGCGTGGCGGCTATGTTTGCCGGCTTTGTAGTCGTACAGACAGCGGAGAGTAGTCCGCTGCAGCATTTTGATACGCTGGGGTATGTGATGGTGGTCATCATGGCTTTGTGTATCTTTCTGGTGTATCGGGTGAGTAGGGTGGTGAAGAGCAAAGCGCAGAGAGCATAGGGCATAGGGACTGTCCGGAGAGAGATTTTGCATTGATACAGCGGCACGGCCGTTGCAGGAGTATGCTCCTGCAACCACATGAATACCTACCGAAATTCTATTTTAGAATTCCAGTTTTGACACAGAGCTAAGGACAATCTGAATACTTAATTCGAAATAGAAACAATTAACCTGAATTAGCGGCGGATAAACAGTTTGCAGTCTGCAGTTGACAATCTTCAGTTTGCATCTGTCTGTGATCAGTAGTATCGACAATGCCCCATCGGGGCTACAGGTCGGTAACCTGGGAGTCAAGAAAATCCTATCCCTGCCCTATAGGCGCTGCACTAAGCGGGTGGACAAGGATGAGTGACAGGCAGTCGAAGTGGGCAGAACAACTATCGGTTGTGCTTAATCATAGATTTCCTTTCATCTCACTTTAATTTTTGGAACGCAGATTGCGCAGATGCATTTTAAAAAGGATTAACGCAAATTTGATCCTGCTATGCGCTATCTAATCTTCTAAGCTCCTAACCTCCTAAGCCATACCTAAGTTGTTGGTGGGGACACCAGGGCAACGGCATTTCACACAGGTAGGCAGGAGAGTCCACTGGAAGCTGGCGGCTGGAAGCTAGCAATGAGTATGCTTAATCCGCCGTTCTGCCGTTCCACCCTTCTGCCGTTCCGCCCTTCTGCCGTTCCGCCCTTCTGCCGTTCCGCCCTTCTGCCGTTCCGCCCTTCTGCCGTTCCGCCCTTCTGCCGTTCCGCCCTTTTCTCCATAAAAGAAAATTTTTTACCTTGTCCTACCCTTCGCCCCGAAGCCATCCTACCTGCTATTTGGTTCCGGATTGATGAAGTTTCTTGATGCACTGAGGTAAGAGGAGAGGGTACCGTTTTAATACGTAAGTAAACGTAAATATGCGTTTGTAAACGGGAGGAGGTGCGGGTATAAACAAGTTAGCAGAAACCCAATGACCGACATTGCTGCCAACAAACGGACGGGCATTGAACAAACTTTTGACGGACGAATTTCTGGATTTCTAATGCAGACCTCAAAAACATATTTGTAAAAAAAAGCCCTCACATTCTAACATACCGAGCCTTCCCCAAAAAAATGAAAGAGTGTTTTCGCTAGCCAAAGAAAGACAAAAACCAAAAGACAAAAACAGCCCCGAAAACTGGGCTGTTATCTTTTGAAATTTTTACCTTCGTAGCCAAAACAATTAAACAAAGAACAGAGAAATGAACGACACAAAAAACATTGCTACTTTCCTTAAATCAGTAAGTTCATTCAGTGATGAAGAGATAATTGATTTTATGAAAGTTGGGAAAGAGGTAGAGATGAAGAAGGGTGAGTTTCTAATTTCGGCAGGGCAAACTTGTAAATCATTTTCATTTATACATGAAGGTACTTTTAGTTTTCTAATCATGAATGATGACGGTGAGCATGTAAAAGATTTTTCTGCCGCCAATAAATTCATTGCTTCTTATTCAAGTTTCATTACACAAACTCCTTCGCAAATTTTTATTCGTGCCGAAGAAAAGGCAACGCTTACGCAATGGAGTTTTGATACCTATCAACAACTGTTGCGTTCATCGGAACATTGGAAACAGTTTGCTTTAAAAATTGCCAACTATTTATACCTGCGAAAAGAAAAACGAGAAATCAGTTTGCTTACTGAAACAGCCGAACAGCGATACTTAAATATGCTTAAAGAATTTCCACAGATTGTTCAGCATGTGCCGCAATACTTGATTGCCTCTTACCTTGGCATAAAACCACAATCACTTTCACGAATACGAAATCAAATAGCCCACCCACCGAAGTTAACATAGGTGAATGCACAGGCAGTGACGAACATGGATTTTTGCATCATAATTATTAAATCAAATAAAAATGAAGCAGACAAAAATTTTCATCGCCATTGCAGCCGCAATTATTTTACAAAGTTGCAGCACCGTTTATTTAGTTTCTCCTACAAGAGAAACCTACCCACAAAAACTATTCAATTGGAGTAGTTCAAACCCACAAGCCGACAGTTTAAAATTTGTGCGGATTGCTCATGCAACCACACTCATTACAATTGGCAGCAAAAACATTTTAACCGACCCATGGTTCAGCGAAAAAAGCGGTTACTATCATGGTGAGCCATTGGCGTTTTCACAAGACAAACTTCCAAAACTTGCAATGGTAATTGTGTCGCACAATCACTATGACCATTTTGATATTGAAACATTCAAGACCTATCCCGATAAAAAAGTTCCGTTTGTTGTGCCTGTGGGAATGGGTGATGAAGTAAAGGCAGCGGGCTTTACCAATGTGCATGAAATTGACCCTTGGCAAGAAGTGTTGATTGATGGAATTAAAGTAACGGCTTGCCCGGGCAAACACAAAGTGAAAGAAAATACTTTCATGATTCAAGCCGGTGGCAGAGTAGTTTATTTTGGTGGCGACACAGAATTGATTCCAGAATTAAGTGAATTGAAAACTCGTTTTCCTGTAATAGATTTAGCGATTCTTTCTGTAAACGGATTGATGATTCGTCCAATGTTTAACAAGCAAGTTGTGATGAGTGCTACACAAGCGGCAGAGCTTTGTTCCATCATCAAACCCAAAGTTGCCGTGCCAATTCACTACAATTTTACAGGTGGAAAATTTCACGACAAATTTATTTTGAAGTATGATGGTGATGCAAAACAGTTTGTTGATTCGGCAACAGTAAAAGCACCCGACACCAAAACATTTATTCTTGAGACAGGTGATGTATTAACCATCAAATAGTAGAAATGAAAACAAGAATCGGAAAAATAATGGTAACAACTGTGGCTATATCAACGTTACTTATTTTGAATGTGATGGACTTAAACGAAACCCATTTAACCAACCCACTTTGGACAGGACATGCAAGATTTCATTGGGCAATTGAACACATGCAAACATGTATTCTAAACATACTTGCAATCTTTTTGGTATGGCAAAAACAGCAAACAAAATTGGTGTTGCTACTTGCCTGCCTTTTGCCAATGTTGTTTTGGGGACTATTTCCTTTCACTGTATTTTTTCCAAATGCAGATTCATGGCCAGACGGTATTGCACATCCAACTAATTGGCCAAATTGGTTAAACCAATTTCCACCACATAAAATTTTCTCACTTGTATTTTCTATCACTTGCATTACTGCTGCTGCACTTTTTATTTCAGACAAAAAAAATAATCATCAATTAAACCAAGCAATATGATTCTCACATCAAAAATAATCTTCACCGTTTTGTGTTCACTCACAATCATCATTCCTTCCATAATGGATTTGAATAAAACACATGCCACCAATCCGCAATGGAAACCACATGCAAGATTGCATTGGGCAATTCAGTATCTGTCTATCTCAGTAATTCAGTGCATCGCTTTGTTTTTATTGTGGGGAAATCATGCCGACAAAAATTCAATTCTTGTAACATGGTTTGCAGGACTTGCACCCATATTTTTCTGGGGAATGTTTTTTCCAGCATTATTATTTCCAGGCACAAGCACTTGGCCGGACGGTGTTGAACCACCCAAGAATTTTCCTGCAATCTTTAAGAAGATTCATCCGAACATGATTTTATCTGTGGTGATAACATTAACTGCAATTGTTGGAATTGTGTTGGATTTGAGAAATAGGTAAGCAGACAAAACAGAAAATGCCTTTCACGGAAAAAACACACTCTTAAAAAACGCACAAGCCAACGCTGAAGGCAATTATTTAAGAGAGTATTTTTTCTCCAACTTAGAAAATCCAGCGCACTTTTTTTGCAAATTTATTTTTTACAACCGCACTGGCTGACTACAAACCTGCACTGACATCACTTAGGACAGAAAGAAGGGCATCTGCTAACAGCGGTTTGGCGTAATGGCGGGTGAAGTGCTTCGTAGGAACATTTTTGCTATATTTGAAGTGTGTGCTTCGTAAGAACATTTGTGGTAAAAAACCGCCACTACGCCAAGCCGCAAACCGTTACCAGTAATGCGAAGACGACCGTGCAAACATCAAACGACAGAAATTAAAATATGACAGTAGAACTATTCAATCAAGAATTTGAAGGCATCGTAGGACAATTAAAATCTTATATTTTAAGAATTACAGCAAGCATTGCCGACGCAGAAGATATTGTTCACGACACCTATCTAAAAGCTTTGGAAAAATTACACACTTTCCGTGGCGACGCTTCCTTAAAAACTTGGCTATTTACGATTGCTTCCAACTTGGCAAAAGACAATTTAAGAGCACAAAAACGCTGGACAGAAAATGTAACCGATATCACAAAAGAAGCTGCACTAAATAACAAACAGTTTTTTCAAGAGTCAATGAATATACGAATGACTTCACCTCATGGACAATACGAAGCAAAAGAACATATTGCTTTTTGTTTTACCTGCATCTCAAAATCATTACCGTTAGAGCAGCAACTTTGTGTTTTTCTGAAAGAAGTTTATGAGTTTAAAGTTTCTGAAATAACGACTATACTTGGAACTACCGAAGCAATGGTAAAATATTATCTACATACAGGTCGGTCAAAAATGATTAACATTTTTGATGGACGATGCGCCTTGATAAACAAAGAAGGTGTTTGCCATCAATGTTCCGAACTTAACGGGATTTTCAATCCCAAACAAAATACCCAAAAAGAATTAATGAAAACTGATTTGGTTAAGGAAGCCGAGAAAGGAGATAAGGAACATCTTTTTGATTTAAGAATGCAGATTTTAAGGGAAATTGACCCATTTAAATCAAGAGCATCTGAATTACAACTGCATCATTTAGAGCACAATAGGCAAGTCATGGAAAAGTATTTGGAAAAAACTGTTGATTAATCCTATCGTTTTGTTTTGCCCAATCGTCAAAATAGAAAACAAAACAAAAAATGAAGTATATAATCACAATTTTAACAATCACAATGATGACATCAGCAACAATGGCTCAAAACGGAAAAGCCACAACCGTTAAAACTACTTTTCACAGAGAAACCTCTGTAAGTATCGAAATTAATGCCGACCCATCAATTGTTTGGGCTTTGCTAACTAAAGCTTCTGACTATCCACGTTGGAACTCAACTGTAACTTCTATTGAAGGCAACATCGCATTAGGAGAAAAAATTAAATTGAAATCAATTCTTGATGCAAAACGAACTTTTAAACTCAAAGTAAAAGCGTTTGAACCAGAGCAGAAATTGGTTTGGGGAGATGGGCAGGGAAAGCGTATTTATACCATCACAAAAAATGGCAGCGGAACAATTACTTTTTCAATGAATGAAAAAATTGGTGGGCTAATGTTTCCGATGTATGCTAAAATGATTCCTTCATTTGACCAATCGTTTGAGCACTTTGCAAGCGACTTGAAAAAGGAATCGGAAACAATCATGAGTGCCAAATAATTTTCTAATCTAAAAATCAATCAAAATGAAAATAGTCAAAGTAACATATACAACAAAAGCAGAATATGCAGAACAAAATCAAAGCAATATAAAAAATGTAATGGCTGATTTGCAGAATGCAAATCATCAGGGCATTCATTACAATGCTTGTCTATCCGCTGACAATAAAACATTTATTCATACCGCATTTTTTAAATCCGATGAAGACCAGAAAATTTTAAATGAATTACCTTCTTTCAAAAGTTTTCAAGAGCAATTAAAATCTGGCGGACTTGAAGTTCCACCCAAACAAGAATTGCTAACGCTGATTGGTTCATCAAACAACATTTTTTAATGCTTAGAATATATCAAAATGAAAAATAAAATCGGAACAAAAGAAAAGCCATTAGTTTTAAAAACGCCTCCATTAACATCGGAATACACCATGCACGTTGACGAAAAGGACGGCAAAGAAGTTTTAGTATGCACGGTAGGTAAAACGGTATTACTATACGACATTCGCTGCCTTGACGACCTTCATGCAATGCTTAAAAAATATGGCGACTGGATGGAACTGGGTAGTGCAGACGAACAAAAGCCTGCAAAAGACGGAACCGTTGAAGCATGGGGACGTTCAGAGAAAAATCCGGTTAAAGGTTGGTATGGTCTGAAAAAAGGACTTCGTGGACGATTCGGAATGTATATTCCACCGTTAATGGAAAAACTTGGACTTGCAGAAGTGACACACGATGCAAAGGGAAACAAAATGAAATCGAAGTAGTAACAGACGACAAAGCTGCAAACCGTAGCCTTCCCTCTCTTCCTACCCATCATTCCAGGTATTTCTTTTTTCGCTTGTGCAGACCACATATGGATAAGCCAGTTGTAAACCGCCTGACTTATGACTCTCTCAGGAGACGAATTGTTTGGATGCGAAGTATCTATCCCTCCAGGAAGCATTTATGCACATCCAGTTTCCGCATGAACATTGTGTATCTTTCAAACCAAATATTTTCACCATAAACAAGAGCGGACCCATTGTCATCCCAGAAGATGACAATGACGACCACGAAAATTGGGTGGATGTCGTTAAAGAGCGTAATCACAAAATTGCAGAAAGAACGCCCAACAGTAATTATTAACTTCAAAGCGTAAATCATGTCAGAACAACTAAAATCACTCTCTCTATGGATCCTTATCGTATCCGGCCTGTTTGCCTTGCTTGAAATCCTGGTGAGTTTCTTAATCTGCTTTTCACCACAATCGGTCCTGGAGTCAGTGGATCTCACCGCAAAGGGAGTTGAATACCTGATGTATATGTGGGCGGCTCGGCAATTTGCCCTTGGTTTTATTTTTGCTTTTGCGACCTTTAAAAAATCAATCCCGATGCTGACCATTGCCTAGATTTTCTTTTTAGTCATGTTTGTCGGCGACTTTTTGATAGGAATTTCGCAAGGAGATAATTCACTGATCATGAGTGCTATCGTCATGTGTATTATTTCTTCAGCCATGTTATTTGCGATCAACAGGAGAAGATAAAGTATCCTGTATTGACAGATATGTATCTCGCCGTCCTCAATCTTTCGTTGCATTGACAAATCATGCCTCCCCTCTCTTTAGAAAATCATTCTTTCACTGCATATCACTTCGCAAAAGAGAGGGGCCGGGGGTGAGTTGCTGTATATGTATGAATCACCTCGCCCTGCACCATCTTTCGTTGCATTGACAAATCATACCTCCCCTTTCTTTTTTTGGAACACATGCGTGCACACAATCATTTTTAAGAGAGGGGCCGGGGTTGAGTTCTGCAGGAGTATGACAGGCCGGGGGTGAGTTGTATGTAAAGCCATCCCTCTCTTTAGAAAATCATTCTCTCCCTGCAAATCGCTTTATGACAAGTAGACTTTATTAGCTTTACAATCCGTATCCTTTTACGAGGGATTTATAAACCATATAATGAATAGCATTTATGAGCAAGCGAGCAGAGAAAATATTCGAACAGATCATCTTCGCCAGTCGGTGGGTGCAGGCCCCCCTGTACTTCGGACTGATCGTCGGAGGTATTTTGTATGCCTATAAGTTTACGGTAGAACTGATCCACCTCTGTCAGACGATCAATGAGATATCGGAATCAGCGCTGATGTTGGGCGTACTCACCCTGGTGGATATCACGATGGTGGCCAACCTGCTCGTCATGGTGATCATCGGTGGATATTCCACGTTTGTCAGCCGCATCGATATTGAAAATCATGAAGACAAACCCGACTGGCTGCAGAAGGTCGATGCCGGCACCTTGAAAGTCAAGCTGGCAGGTTCCCTGGTCGGTGTTTCAGGGATACACCTGTTGCAGACTTTTATCAATATCAAAAATCATCAGCAAGAGCATGTCATGTGGCAGGTGATCATCCATGTCGTGTTTTTATTCTCCTCCGTCATGCTGGCGTATTCTGAAAAGATATTGCATGAGAAGCATCAATAATCATTGTTCGATATCCATATCTTGCATATCGGGATGAAAGACGTGCATGTTCATTTTATAAATGAATGACTAAAGTAAGTTTCAAACTTTTCCTTCTTAAAAACCTTTGTTATGAACTCCCTCAAATATCTTCTCCTCATCACATTCTTGTCCATCACCATATTCGCCTGCCAGCAACCCATTGAAAAGAAAATGCTCGTCGGCGAATGGAAAGGCGCTCAATGGCTCATCCAGGGCCAGACCGCTGATTACGATGCCACCTCAACCTTTTTCTCATTTCAGGAGGACGGTACGTATACCTACAGATACACGGACATGGAAGAGAAGGGCAAATACTTTGTCAGCCGTGATGAACTGATCACTACCCCGGATGGAGGTATCAAGATGATGGTCAAGATCGAAAAGCTCACCTCCGACAGCCTCGTTATGAATATGAACAGAGGCGGCACCGCGGAGACCCTCACGTTGGTGAGATAGATGCCAAAAGCTCCTCAAGATGCTGCTGCTTCCTTTCCGCCCTGTTGGCAATGCAGAAGTCCGTATGAAAATGATGTCGCCGCATAAAATTTATCTGGATCTCATTGAAACGTTCTACCGTCAATTGAGGATCATAGTGCCTGAACTCATGAAGCAGGTTGGTACCGATGGGGTAAAACTGATCCGTTCCAAGATATTCGAGGTCGGCATCAGCTACTATCTTTTCGAGAAGGGTTTTTGGTTGCTGGGGAATTTTAGTCGCCATGATCATGCCGCAGACACTTTTGATCTCCGCTTCGGTAAAGAAATACTTTGAAAGTTTTTCAGTGCATATTTCACAACCGATCTCCTCGTGGTGGTGGGGCTGCCGGATGAAGCCGATGTCATGAAACAAGGCAGCAATTTTAACGAGGTACAGGTCATGGCCGTCGATATTTTCCTGACGGCATAAATATTCTGCCATTTCGATTACATGAGTAGTGTGCGCAGGAGAATGGTAGGTGAGATAGGAAGGAAGTTTATTTTTTAGTATTTCAAAAACATCATCATGGAGATCCTGGTATATACTCATGGGTCAGTGTTTTACTTTTCGTTTGATGATCCCTCCTGTGACTTCCTTGATACTCTGTATAAATATAAATGCGTTTGGGTCTGCTTCGAGGATGGCCAGGCGCATCCGATGTATTTCGAGACGGGTGACGATCGTCATGACAATATCACAATCATGTTTGACATCAAAGCTCGCCGGCAGATAACCCCGCTCTCCTTTATACACGGATATCGCCTTGTTGAAATCATTGACGATGATACTCTTGATCTGATCATGCTTGGCGGAGATGACACTCAGCGCCGTATATTCTTCAAAACCATCTACCACATAATCGGATATCTTCATCGCAGTAAAGTAGGTGATGATGGAGTACATAGCCTGTTCGACGCTAAAAATCATAGCCGCCAGAATAAAAAGCGTTGTATTGAACAGCATGACAATTTCACTGGTGGAGAAGCCTGATTTCTTGTGGGTATAATCGGCGATCACTTCCAGTCCATCCAGAACACATCCCCCTTTGATCGCAAGCCCTATGCCCAGGCCTATAAAGAATCCGCCAAACAGGGCAACCAATAATTTATTTGTGGTAGGAATTGCATATTCCGGAAAGAAGTACAATCCCACTGTCAATAGAAAAATGGCAAGTGATGTCTGGACCGCGAAAGATTTTCCGATCTTCCTAAAGCCGATCACGATAAACGGAATATTTAAAACGATCAGGGAAATGATCATCGGGACATGCAGTTGCTTATAAAGCAGGATGGACATCCCGGTCACGCCCCCATCGATAAAGCCATTGGGCAGCAGGAATCCTCTCAGGGCAAAGGTCATACACAATACCCCCCCTAAAGTAAACAGGATGGATTGTGTGGAAAATATCCCCTTCCAGTCAATGGTATCGGTATGCGACATACGTAAACGAATGGTAAAAGTTACAATCGGGTAAAAATACCCTTTTTAGGGATAAATTTATTAGGTAAGGCGGCCACAGCCGGAAGCCATATATTGACGCTTGCGGATACCTGGAGATCTCCGCGGCAGGGCAGTGATCAGTTGACACTATGTGAAATGCATAGTAAAACGTTGAAATGATCGGTTATTTATATTTTGTTAAATATGATTTTGAATTATATATGAAATATTATTATTTTAGAGCCAGAATCTTTGATGCCATCAGATAATTATTTCTCAGTAAGCTTTTCTTTTGGTCTTGTGGGTTTTAAGCCGCTAGAGAAATTCGCCTTTACCAGTAATGTTGTTTCACACCAAACCCAATGATCATGAGAAATTGGTTCATCCCTGTTTTCTGCAGCTTCTGCCTTATATCTAACCTCTCTTCGCAACAGTTCACGCCTGCATTATTAACAAGCGACGGAGGTATAGCTACTGCTGCAGGTATTCAGCTCGAATGGTCACTTGGCGAATTAGCCGTTGAAGGTCTGACCGGACAACCAAGAAGTTACACAGAGGGCTTTCATCAACCTACACTCCTGGTTGAACAGGTAGAGATGGTCTATCCACCCATCAGGACCCGGAGTGATCATGACAATCAACCACTGATCACGATATCTCCAAATCCGGTAGCCACAGAACTCTCGATTCGATTTGTATCAGGCACAGAGGAACAATTTTACTGCCAGGTGCGGGATGCAAACGGCGCTTTGCTCTCCGACAGGACATTGAATACAAAGGATGGCAATACTGAAATCGATGTATCTGACCTTGCGGCCGGATTGTATTTCATCCATTTCATCGCGACAGATGACGGCGCTGTCACTATTTTTAAAGTCGCAAAAATCAGATAACCCTCACCCAAATTCATACAATCATGAAATTTTTTACACCACTTATTTTCGCATTCTTGCTGATTGCCTTTGACAGTCAGGGCCAGAGTGTCCCACAGGGCATGAAATACCAGGCTGTGGCCCGTGACCTCAAAGGCCAGGTGATGGCCAACCAGGACATCCAATTGAAAATCAGCCTTTATAGTGACCCCATCAGACGTGATGTAGCCTATATGGAAATCCATAAAATAATCACCAACGAACTTGGGCTATTCTCTCTTTCTATTGGAGAAGGCATACCTTCTAAAGGAAGTTTTGACGCTATTCCATGGAGCAGTGAAGAAATATGGATGGAGGTGGCCGTACAGTCAGAAGATGAAAAGGATTTTATGACCATATCCGACAGCAAAATGTTATCAGTCCCCTATGCTTTCCATGCGGCGACCGCAAATGAATTAACCGGAAATTCCGGGGACAGAGGTCCGGGGGATCCGTACACTAAAATATGGAACCTGCTTGGCAACGATCAAACCAATCCTTTACGAGATAAACTTGGCACAAATGACATGGCAGATCTGGTGATTGTCACCAATAATACAGAAAGAATGCGCGTGCTGGCAACAGGCGATATCAAAATGGCCAACAGCCTTGAAGTCGGAAGGGATCTCAATGTCAGAAAAAATGTATACCTCAACTCAGACACCTTAACTGATCCTCATACTGCAAGTTATTATCCGGGGCAGACCATCAACTATGGAAATTTTACGGTAGAACAATTGAGCAGTACCTATCTGACAGGAACACTTACCGTTGATAGACATACTGAGCTCAACAGCTCCCTGAATGTGGATGGCCTTGCAAAGGTTTCGAATACCACACAATCTACCACTCCGTCTGACGGCGCGTTTGTGGTTAGTGGGGGTGCGGGGATCGGGAAGAACCTCAATGTCGGTGGTAATTTCAGCCTTCTTGGTAATGCAACCCTGATGGGGCTTGTGAATATCACCAACCTGACGGAATCAACAAGCACCTCCACCGGGGCTTTGGTAGTTGCAGGTGGTGTCGGTATAGGTAAGCGTCTCAATGTCGGGGGCGCTACTGCTTTGTTGAGCACACTCGATGTCACAGGGGCAACAAAATTATTGAACACGCTTGATGTCACAGGAGCCACAAAATTGTTGAGCTCACTCGATGTCAGCGGTATCACTACATTTCTCAATACCACGCAATCAACTACTAAAGATAACGGAGCGGTCGTCCTTGAAGGTGGTATAGGAATAGAGAAAAACCTCAATGTTGGCGGAGCTTCCACATTTGGAGGAGCTGTTGCCTTCGGAGGAGCTGTCAGTATCACAGATTTGACTCAATCTACCAGCCCTACGACAGGAGCCCTCATTGTAGCCGGTGGCGTGGGTATCAACAAGCGACTAAATGTTAATGAAGGCGGACTCTTTAACAGTACAATGGGCATAGCCGGGATCACTTCCATCACCAATACCACTCAATCGTCCGCCTCTACCAATGGAGCGCTTGTAGTGACAGGTGGAGCAGGGATCGCTAAAAATATCAATGTCGGCGGAGATGGACTAGTGAGCGGACTCTTTGGCGTTGGTGGTTTGTATTCCAATGTGAAGATGAGTGTCATATCTCCTGCATCACTCGAATATCCATTTTCTGCGGAAGTTGCCTCCAGCACGAATAAGTTGCTTTTTAACAATAGCGGTCAATTGTATGTGAGCTCCAATAAAAGCGGAGCCTCTAGCAATACAGGTAATTTTGGTTTCTATCTGGATGGACAGGATCAGGGCATGGTCATCAAGTTGAAAGGAAGTAGTTTTCCAACAACCTCCAACAATTATATTTCTTTCTGGGGATCCGGTAATGTCGTTCGGGGTGCCATAGAAGGACAAACCTTAGATGAGCTCTACACTAGCTTCGATTATATCTGGTTCCAGGCCATGTCAGCAGTAGATGCAGCATTGGGTGTAGCCATGGTGATTGTCGACCTGATTGGTATTGATGATGGTGATGCGGCCATAGTCGATGGTGTTGAGCTCATCGCAAGTGTTGCCAAATGGACTGAGAAAAGTGTCGAGTTTGAGAATGATATTGGTGTTGCCTACGTATCCGGGAGTGCCGACTATGCAGAATGGCTGAGGAAGGCAGATCCTGCAGAGAAGTTTTCGTTTGGTGATGTCGTTGCTGTCACAGGAGGCAATATTTCCAAAATTACGGATGAGGCGGATCATTATATGGTCATTTCCATGGCGCCTATCGTGCTTGGCAATATGCCAATCAAAGGAAAGGAGGCTGAGTATGAAAAAGTCGCCTTTCTCGGACAGGTTCCTGTAAAAGTTAAGGGAGTAGTCCACATCGGGGACTATATCCTGCCTTCTGGTTCCAATGATGGAATAGCTGTTGCGGTTACAAAATCTGACATGACGATCAGGCAATATCAGAAAGTCATCGGTGTAGCATGGTCAGATGGATACAGCCCCACAAGTTACTCGATGATCAATGTGGCCATTGGATTAAACCAAAACCCATTAGTCGATAAGTTGGAAGCACAAGAGAATGAAATCACCCAGCTCAAGAGCAGTCTGGATGCAATAGGCCAATACCTTGCATCCAAGGATCCTGCATTCCGCATGCCTGATTTCAGAGATGACAGCAGAAGCAATGACCAGCCTGTTAATCCTGCCGCGCTTGTGACAACAGATCGACAGGATGCAGTCATGGCAAGTGCAGAAAAATCAGACATGAATATGACCAGTGACCGGTATGAAGAGTTGAAAAGCACGCTGTTGAAAGACCCGGAAAGCATATCGAATGTATTGGCAGATACAAGAAAACTTTTGGATGAAAGAGGGGTGAATTACAGCCAGTTTCCAAAACTTGAGAAATTGCTGAATGATCCGGTCTATTTTATAAATTCTTTAGGCAAGGATCCATCAACCTTCCGAGATTAGAAAAAAAGAAATGCCTCCTTCAGGAGGCATTTCTTTTTATGGTAAAGACAAACTAACCGGAGGCAGGTCGTTTAACTATCTTATTTTTAGGCCATGAGACTTGCCCTTGTTTTTGCGATAATGATTCATGGCCTTGTCCACTTCCTTGGATTTGCCACTGCTTATAACCTTGTAACCGTCACAGCGCTGGCCCAGCCCGTTTCGAGGCCTGCGGGTATTTTCTGGTTACAGGCCGCACTCCTTTTTCTCTTTGTCGCTGCTGGCATGTTGATGAAGAAAAACTGGTGGTGGATGCTCGCTATCATCGCTGTCATCCTTTCACAGTTCCTGATCATAGGAAACTGGCAAGATGCAAAAGTTGGCACTTTCCTGAATGCGCTCATTCTTTGTGCAGCTATCATTGGATTTGCAGACTGGAATTTTTACAGGATATTTAAAACCGATGTACACGAAGCACTTTCTAAAACAGCGCTTGTTCAAAATGATGTGATCACTGATACAGATATGGAGCATCTTCCGCTCCCGGTGCAGAAGTACCTCAGATATGCAGGCCTGGTCAATACACCCAAACTGAAAAATATTAAAATTGAATTTGACGGAGAGATGCGTGGCCGGGACAAGGATTGGTTTCCGTTTCACTCCGAGCAATACAACACCTTTGACACACCGTATCGCCTTTTTTTCATGCGGGGTAAAATGAAAGGGCTTACCGTTCCGGGTTATCATCCCTATAAAGACGGAAAAGCCAAAATGACGATCAAACTCTTCGCCCTGTTTCCGATTGTTCACTTTGAAGGTAGAGAGATGGACATCGGCGAATCAGTGACTGTCTTTAACGATATGTGCATTCTTGCTCCCGCTTCGCTCATCGATCCACGTATCCAGTGGGAAGAAGTCGATAGCCAGACCGTATGGGCAACGTTTACCCATAAAGACATCTCCGTTTCTGCTCAACTCCTGTTCAATGAAAAGGGCCAGCTCATCAATTTTATTTCGGATGACCGCTATGCAATTGAAGGCAAAACCGCAATCCAGTTGAGGTTTTCAACCCCGATGAGCAATTACAAAAATATCAACGGCTTCAATGTTCCTACCTATGGTGAGGCCATCTGGCATTACCCAGAAGGTGAATTCATCTATGGGAAGTTTTATCTCAAGGATATTCAGTACAATGTGAAATGAGCTGTCAGCTGTCAGCCATCAGCTATCAGGCCAGCGGGACACCAACTACCACATAAAAAATGCAAAGTTGGGCGTTGGTTGTACCTGCGTCCGCGTACGTCAGATCAAAGAAATCATGCACAGGGCATTATCTGTGCAGCCGTTTTTAACGGCAGGTAGAAGTATTGATACACTCACGTCTCACGCCTCACGATGTATTCTCAACTCTCAACTCACCTCACCACTCACAATTCACAACTCACAACTCACAATTCACAACTCACCTTTAAACCTTTCACCACTACCTTTGTCTAAATTAAATGCAACACATGAACTACCTTACTTCCATCCTCCTCGTCACCATTTCCTCGCTAGGCAAAGCGCAGTCCCTCTACTTCCCACCAATCAATGGTGATGAATGGCAAACACTCTCGCCTGCTTCGCTGGGCTGGTGCGATGACCGTATTGATTCCTTGTATGATCTGCTTGAAGAAAACAACACAAAAGCATTCATCGTCCTCAAGGATGGAAAGATTGTTCTCGAAAAATATTTTGGCAGCTTCCAGCAGGATAGCTTCTGGTATTGGGCATCTGCCGGCAAGAGCCTGACCGCTTGCCTGGTGGGCATCGCACAACAAGAGGGATTCCTCTCGATAGGAGATACGACCAGTACATATCTGGGAGAAGGCTGGACTGCATGTACCTCCGACCAGGAAGAGAAGATTACGATTCGTCATCAACTGACCATGACCACTGGCCTTGATGATTATGTAGAAGAAAATCATTGCACCCTGGACACATGCCTCCAATACAAGGCTGATGCCGGAACACGCTGGGCATATCATAACGCCCCATACACATTGCTCGATGGTGTAATTGAAGCTGCGACCTCGATCACCCTCAATGCTTATTTCCAGCAGAAGATCCGCCTGAACACCGGAATCAATGGTGCGTTTATTCAACTGGATTATAATAATGTCTTTTTCAGTACACCTCGGAACATGGCGCGCTTCGGTCTGATGATCCTTAATAATGGAAACTGGGATGGAAACCAGATTATGACTGATACAGGTTATTTTAACAGGATGGTCAACACATCACAGGGATTAAACCTCTCTTATGGTTACCTGTGGTGGCTTAATGGCAAAGCCTCTTATATGCTTCCAACATTGCCCATTGTATTCCCCGGCAGCCTGATGCCCAATGCCCCGGATGATATGATCGCCGCCCTTGGAAAAAACGGCCAGTATATCAATGTTGTCCCCAGCCAGAACCTCGTCCTCATCCGCATGGGCAACGCGCCCGATGGCAATGAAGTCCCGGTCACCCTCAATGACAAGATCTGGGAATATATCAATCTCCTTGCCTGCGGCACTAACGCCGCAGATGACATTGATCCCGATGCTACTTCATATTCGGTGTATCCGAATCCTGCCAGTGATCATTTTACAGTGAGCATGCCTGGTCATTATTTTAAATTGGCGGTATATGATTTGAATGGCCACAAGCTGGTCCAGCACTCCGGCTGTTATGATCGCCAGGAAATACATAATGACTGGGGGAGTGGTATGTACCTGGTCGCAGTGACTGCGGTGGATGGAAAGCAAGTTTTAAGGAAAATACTATTTATTCGATAGTGAATGACATTTACCTGCTGTTGAAAACAGCTTACATAACATTGCCAAGACCCTCTTTACCCCTAAATCCCCTGAAAGGGGACCTACTTCTATTAAAATAAAATCATTTCGATTCGGGGAAATACGTTTTGCAGTCGGCAATTTGCAGTTGGCAGTTTCCATGCATTCATTACCTGCCGTTAAAAACGGCTCTCAAAATCCTACCTAATGCATGCTTTCCTTGATCTATCGTACGCGGACGTATTTGAAAACAACGCCCAGCAGTGCTTTTTTTAATGAGGCCTGCGGCCTCATTACGCTCGTAATTGAAAAGGAAATCATTTCGAATAGGCACCCGACTGTCGCGCTAAACTGTCCGAGCCGCGAGCAAGATTGGTTTCATGCAGTGACAAGACTCCAAGGGGCTCTACAAACGAAAGAAACCAAACATGAAACCCAAATAAGCGTGCCAGCCTACCAGGAAGCCAAATAAATGCTCGTAGGAATAAGCGAGTTTTTAGCGCGACGAGGTTTTTTGTTACTTTTTTTCCGGAAAAAAAAGTAAACGAATTCCCGCGTTTCGTGCGCCACGAAATCTATATCTCACACACCCCACCCGCACAAGCAATCGCACTCGTCGTCGTCACATCCTGATATTCAGGCGCCTTCAGCAGGGTTACAAAATCAACGAGACGGAAGTCACGTTTGATCTTGACCCATTTGTGCCAGAGATGAACATCCTTCATGCAATAGATCGTATTGGTCAGGTCACCGTGGAAATAATTGTGGCTGAATTGCTTGACACGTCTCAGCCAGTCTTTTCTCAACAAAACTTCTGATCGGGTGCCACTCACCGGCAACTTATGATCCTGTACCAGCTTGACTGCACTCCACAGATCGTTGTTGAAGTAATGTAATCCATCTACAATCAATCCGGACATGAAGATCGATGCATCGCCATATTTGTGGACGATTTCTTCTGTATTGAGTACAGAAGTAAATGGTGCTTGTGCATAATCCTTGTCACCAAACTGAGAGATAAAGGATACTGCAGTGAAATGATCCTGGTGTCCATAGATGTAATCCACGACTTCTTTCATGTCATCGATGATGACCGTATTGCTCACATTGTGATTGGTCAGTTTGTTGTAGCAGAGCTCTTCGTTCTTTCCTTCTTTCACCCATGCGTTCTGCACCAGTTCAATCAGCTTAAGATGTTTGATGCCATGCATTTCATCTTTGATGATGACATTGTCATGGTTTTCACATGGGACATAGACCACCCAGTCAGATTGGGTGTTGGACCAGAGGGATTCTTCGAGCATCTCCGGGTAGTGTTCCATGAGATATTTGGCTGTCTCGCTTTCTTTATTGAGCTGCATGATCCGGAAGTAGCGCTTGCTATGCTCCGGATGGATGCCTGAGGCTGTTTTCAAGATGACGGAAGCATTGCCTGATGGCTTTACAGTGGTTGTTCGCGCAGCCGTATTGATGCCGATGAGCTGTGCTACTTCTTTATTCGTTTTTTTGACGATATCGGCTCCTTTCCGGAGGATGGCTTCATCAAATAATTCAGGGCGGGTCATCCAACCTGTGATCGAGATGCCGATCAATGCTTCTCCTGCTACAATTTCTTCTGTCTGTTTTCCGAGATATGGAAAATCAGTATAGCCAGCCTGCAGCGTACCTAGTATAGCTGATTTCCTGCACAGTTCATAAAATTTCTCTTCGCTGAATTTTCCATGCTTATTGACACAAGCCGATGCATTCAGTTCATTGAGGTTGCAGAATTGAAAAGCGGCTTCCTGTTTGTTTTTGATCAGCGCATAGAAGTTAAAGCCTATTTCAAAGCAGGGGTTAAACATTTCATCTTCATGGGACATGAAAACGAAACCAAGATCATTGTCTCCTTCATTGAATGAAACGAGTTCGTTAAAGGTCTCATAGCTGAAGGTATGACGAAGCAAACCGACTGAATTATTGCTTCTCGCCCTCCACGGATGGGTTTGACGCCAGTGACCGGTTTTGGCACGTAAGAGTTCGTCATCATCCTGATCCATGATGATATTCATCGCGCTTCTTCTCACACCACCTGAAAGGACAGCATCAGAAATGTGCATGAAGACGTCATAGGCAATGATGGATTTGAAAGGTGCACTCTCTGCCCCATCAATATATTGATCCAGCAGGGATTCAATTCGTTCGATCGATTGTTTTAAGCCTTCAGGACCAGGCGCTTTAAAGCCACCGGTGATCGGCGCACCTTTCGGCCTGATTTCAGAATAATCAAATTTGATCTGGTTTCTGAAATATTCGTTGTGTAACGAAGGGTGGTGACAGTATGAACTAATCAACACTTTGATCGCTTCCGACCAACCTTCAATAGAGTCTGGTATCGTATACGATTTGACTTTATTGCTGCGCTTGTAGAGCGGCGGAAGCTGGCTGACAAATTTATTTTTCAAGGAGACCCCTAAGCCTGTGCCGGAGAGCAACACAAAAAAACCTTTGTTGAAAACATCAGGTGCATACGCATACGTCGTGCAGCAATTGTAGATTTTTGCGTTGTTGCGCAGGATCTGTTCTTCCCTGAATTGAAGGTTACGTTGTGAAGCAAGGAATTCTTTATGATAATAGGATTCGGCTATTTCGTCGAGAAGTGGATCCACAATGCTGCCATAGCGCATCCGATGTGTATTTAAGACCTTATCACAGGCTTCTTCCCATGATTCGTAGCGACCCATGATCGGATCCCATTTGAGGTAATCGCTGTAAAGCTTGAGCTGGGACAGGAATTCCTTCCCCTTATCCATTGGTAAGTTCGATGGAGACATAATCTTAATAAATCTGAATGAAATTGAAACCGATCTCAGGTTTCAGCAAATGTACATATTAGAATTATCTATAATCACTGGATGATGTTAAAATTTCACCCCAGGCACCAATTTCTTCTGAAGAGTTGGTATTTGAATTTTGGCAATGAGGTTTAATGAGTTCTTTTACAGAAGGGTATCTGGTCCTACCCTAAATTTGGTTGAACTGGAGAGGGGTAACCGTCTCAAAGTAAATGGATGAAATGTTGGCTTTTACCGTCAATATTAGCGTGTAGAAAAATTGTATTTTTTTATTAACATTTGTGGATAACTCAGGATTTCTGAGTCTCGTTCCCTTAACTTCCCGTTGATCTTTTGTTGTGCGTGAGTTATTAACTTTGCGCCCGTTGATGCCTTAAACACCGCGTGTATGAAGTTTATTTCCATGTTGTTGATCTCCTTTTGTTGTCTTCTCGGTCATGGGGTGATCTCAGGTCAGGCTCCGACAGGATTTATGGCAGGCAAGAAGAAAGAGAAATCAGCCGAGTCAACCATTTATTTTAAAGCCAGTAGTATCGATCCCGTCTGGTCGATTACGTTATCTCCCCACTTGATTGCCTTCAAATCCCAGGTTCCGGAATTTAGCGTATTTAATTCTGCTCATGCCGAACCCGTGAAGGCAATGGATAGTAACGTAAAGAAGTACACGCTCAAGACCGAAGAAGGAACAATGGAAATTGAATTCTACAAGATGTTGTGCATGAATGAAAAGACCGGAGAGCGATTTTCCTATTCCGTCAAGGTATCTATACAACATCCCGGTGATAGTGTTGCTACAAGTTTTAATGGTTGCGGTGCGTATGTGACTGATTCCGGACTTGAAGCTAAATGGGTACTTTACTCGATCGCTTCAGATACAGTTACTGCTGATCAATTCAATGATACGCTACCTTACCTGTACGTGTACGCTAGAGGCAATTCATTTGAAGGCAACAGTGGATGCAATACCATCCGCGGCAGGATTTTTTCTGAGCGGAGCCTACTTCGCTTTACAGATTTGAATCTGACAAAACGGAAATGTGGAAACATCGCGAAAGAAGAGGCGTTTACTCAAGCGCTTCAGTTTTCTACAAACTACGCACTTGAAGATGACAAACTGATCCTGTCCAATCATACTGGCGTGACCCTTGTCTTTAAAAATCCAGCCTGGAAGGATCAACCGTAATCATGACTTCCTCTATTACA
>JANNSS010000242.1:0-20384 GCA_031402955.1 Saprospiraceae bacterium | reverse complement strand
GCAGAAGGCTGTGGCAGAGGAACTGATCCCCAATTAGTACAATTTTTAAATATAGCCCAAGGGTCTGCATTTGAACTTGAGACCCAGGTTTATATTGCAATAAGAAGGAAGTATGCTGATGTGAGCACACTTGAATCCATCGTTTCAAAAATCATCGAACTTCAAAAAATGATTGATGGTTTCAGAGACAGGTTCGCATAATAAAATGCTAAATATCAGGATTGTAAGGGGTAAGGACATACCATATATAGCGTCTGGCATCTGAGTGTCTGGTATCTGGCATCAAAAGCGAAGAGCAAATAAAAAGGGGCTCGTAAAGCCCCCTTTTATTTGGTAAACAGTAATAAGTTAGCAGTCTTCAGTCTTCAGTCAGCAGTCCTCAGTCTCCTTGCTCCTTGCTCCTTGCTCCTTGCCTTTTCACTTAACGAAATAAACCACCTTCGTCAGCCACTTCGTAGAATCAGGTTCTGTTCCCGGATCCGTGACATACTCTTCAATCACCGGCGTCAGTTGCTCGAGTTTATTTTCTTTCATGTAAGCATCCATAGCCTCATGTGCAGATCCGATACCATTGTAGCCACCCATGTAATCGATGGTCAGTGACTTGGCTGCAGGTAGGTTGATGACCTCCATGCCGGATGGTGCTTTGATATCCCCAGTAAAGGCAACAGCCGCAGCAAGATCAGTAGTCATTTTTTCAGTATCCCATGTGTAATAAAGACCACCTGGCATACCGGCGGGTTTGCCACCCGCTTTTTCAAGCGCTGGAAATATTGCACCATAGCTTTTCTCATGAAAAGATGGAATCTTGTCAAAGCCCATAGAGCCTCGAATACCAAGATATTTGCCACCGGGATATTCACCGGGCATAATTTTCAATGCACTTGTGGCTTCCATTTTAGGCGCACTGGTTACAAGCTCAGTTAATTTCATCAGGCCTCTTTCAAAGTCTGGACCCATCACCTTATCCAGGTTCATAATGCTTCCCATGATCCGGCCAACAAAATTATTCTCACCTTTCATACCCCAGGTCATAAAGGACCCACCTGTGGTATCTTTTAAACTTATATAACCAGCAAAGCTAGTTTCCATCGGCGTTAGAAACTTGAGTTCGGTTTCAGCATAGGAATTGGGTTCTAGTTTGGTGATCGTTTGTGATCCTTTACCAACATCTGAATTGCCCGACCAACTGGATATAGAACCTACAGTGCCATCATTGCCGGTATATTCTACCGTCATAGCAGTATCTTTTTCTGCCCAAGGAGACCATAGCTGCATATTCTTGAGCGAACTCACATATGGCCAGACCTGTTCAGGCGAACCGGGAATAATCGCAGTGCGGTTTACATCAAAACGTTTAGGACCTACAAAGCCCAGTACGATGGCGATCAGCAAGAGGATGCCAACGAAATAAAGGAGGTATTTCAAAATTTTCATAAGGATGTGATTTTTAAGAGCTTGAAGATAAAAAACAGGTACCATATTATCTCATCAGGCATCCTTAGAATTTCATTATTATTGAGACCTTATTAAACACAGGATCATGCCAAATCAACTTCATGTCTTCAGGACATTACTGGTCATTTCAGTCTTAGCCATCACCTTAGGATGTGGTAAAAAAGAAGGCACCATCGTGCCTGAAAGACCACATCAGCCCTTTGTCTTCAGATCCGTCCTTGATCAACAACCAAGAATCATCACCCTGGCGCTGCATGATGATGTCTGGGCGGCTTACCACACAGACAGTTGTTCACTGTATAAGGTCTGGAAGGGGCACGTCCAGTTCCAGGGTGCAGTGTATGATAATGCCCATGGTCCACAACCCATCTCCATCGGCGATGCCTGGATTGTCAATCCATATAAGCATCCATGGAGTGTGAAGTCTGGGGGTATGGAAGTATTGAAAGAAGTAAAATATGCGGGTCATGAATTGAAGAAAGGCAGGGCAATCCTCAAATACAATCTGGTGTGCAACAATGGCACCATTATCAAGGTAGATGAACAACCTGAATTTCTCCAAAAAGAAACACAGGTTGGTTTTGAGCGCATCTTCAGACTCAAAGATGTTCCGGATGGTTATGAAGTAAGTATTGCTCAACAAGTCACTTCAATTGCCCTCGCCCAAAACCTGACAACTAATGGTCAATGGGTTGTTGAAGCAGAAGAAAAGAAGGAGGTGGAAGGAAAACAATTGCTGACGCTGGATGGCAGACTGGGATTGTTAGCTGGTGAAGAAACATATTTCCGAACCTATTTTGTAAGCCAACCCACGATTGACAACCCTAATAAACCAGGTGAAGGCGAAGTAGAAACACTACCGCTCGGTCAGCGCCTGATCGCCAAGAATGATTGCAAGACCTGCCACAATGAAAAAGTGCAGACGATCGGCCCGGCCTACAAACAAATTGCTGAAAGATATCCATGGAACGAAGAGACGGTTTCAGCACTGACGAATAAAGTCATCGCTGGCGGAGCAGGTATATGGGGTACGCAGGCGATGAGCGCCCATCCTGAACTACCTTTGGCTGATGCCATGGAAATGGTCAGGTATATCCTGCGTCTCGATACAACAGATGCAGGACAAAAAGCAGCAGGCGATATGGCAGGGATCTCGCTGACCGGTGGATTGAAAGAAATTAATAATGCACTGCCTGGACTCATCGTCGAAGCATGGACTAAGCAAACCCAATATCAAAAATTACCAAACTTTCCTTCCACTAAAAGAGGGGAGCAGGCAGGTATCGTCATAGATTTTCAGGGACTTGATGCCACAGAGTTTGGTGGGCTGGATGAAGACTTTGTTCTTACTGCAAGAGGATTTCTCTTTGCTGAAAAAGAAATGGAAGCCGGCATAAGAATCCTGAGTGATGACGGATCAAGAGTAACGATCGATGGCAAAGTCATACTCGATAATGATGGCATGCATGGCACGGAAATGAAAGAAACGCTCGTGGCCTTGTCACAAGGTTATCATCCGATTGTGATAGAATATATCCAGGGGAAGGGTGGGAGATACCTTTCACTTGAATGGAAACCAAAAGATTCAGCAGCATGGACAGGACTTCCATCAGACGTTTTACTGCATTCCTCAGATGACCATTCTATTTTGAAAGGGAAAACATTGTCTATGGCACTGGGCAAAATTATTCCGGGTGATAAATCACCATTGCTATCAGTACATCCATCCTATGACTTATCACAAGCCAGGCCAAATGATTTCCTTCCGAAAGTAGGTGGTATGGACTTTATGTCTGATGGTTCACTCGCTATCAGCGTTTGGGATCCTTCCGGCGCAGTGTATTTATTGAGTAGTGTGTCATTAGGAGATCCATCAAAGATAAAAGTTAAACAAATCGCATCTGGTCTTGCGGAGCCGCTAGGCTTGAAAGTGATCAATGACACTATATATGTCATGCAAAAACAGGAACTCACCCGCCTTGTAGACACCGATGGAGATCAGATCATCGACGAATATCAATGTGTCAATAACAGCTGGCCAACATCCGCAAATTTCCACGAATTCGGATTTGGTCTTGCCGAAAAGGAAGGTGATCTCTATGCTACTCTCGCCATCGCCATCCAACCTGGTGGCGCATCCGGACTGGGTCAAATGCCGAGCCGTGGACGGGCAGCTCGGTTTGATATGCCTTCAGGTGAGTTGCATTACGTAGCAAGTGGATTCAGGACTCCTAACGGAATTGGTATCGGTGTAGACAACGAAATATTTGTCGCCGACAATCAGGGAGACTGGTTACCCAGCAGTAAAATCTTACATGTTACAGAAGGTGCTTTTTTTGGTTCGAGGGCAGTTGATTTTGAAGGAACAGCTAGTTTCAAAGAGAAGCCCCCAGTCGTATGGCTACCACAAGATGAAATCGGTAATTCACCATCGACACCACTGGCCATCAATGATGGCCCTTATAAGGGACAAATGATTCATGGTGAGGTCACACATGGGGGTATCAAAAGGGTTTTTGTTGAAAAAGTAAATGGAGAATATCAGGGCGTGGTATTTAGATTTATCCAGGGACTGGAAGCCGGGGTGAACCGGATCGTGTGGGGACCTGATGGTGCTTTGTATGTCGGGGGGATAGGGAATCCAGGCAATTGGCAGCAAACAGGTAAATTATGGTATGGGTTGCAGCGACTGAAATATAATGAGAAGCCAACTTTTGAAATGCTGGCCGTACGTGCCAAGAGCGATGGTGTTGAAATAGAGTTTACAGAACCGCTTCGTGAAGGGGATGGCTGGGAGATAGCTGATTGGGAAATACGACAATGGAAATATGTGCCCACTGTTGCATACGGTGGACCAAAAGTTGACAATGTTGCATTGAAAGTCCTGGCAACTTCCGTCTCCGCCGATCGTAAAAAAGTGTCGCTGAAACTCGATGGCATGAAGGCAGGTCACGTGATCTATGTACACATGAATGATGGATACATCAGTGATGCCGGGCTTCCTTTGTGGTCTACAGAAGCTTGGTATACGATGAACCAGATTCCTGCGGGTGCACCTGTTTCTATTTCGGAGCGTCAGGAATTTAAACAGAATACGCTCACCGAATCAGAGAAGAGTAATGGATGGAAATTGCTCTTTGATGGAGTCAGTACAGCAGGATGGCACAATTTCAACAAGGAGACTATAGGCAAAAGCTGGATCGTCGAAGATGGTGCAATCGCACTCGATGCGCGGAAGAATCCTGAAGGTCATTGGCAGGCTCCCGATGGTGGAGATATCCTCACGTCAGAGGAGTATGAAAATTTCGAATTAAACATCGAGTGGAAAATTTCTCCATGCGGCAATAGCGGGATTATCTATAATGTCGTAGAATCAAAAGACCATGACTATGTGTGGAATACAGGACCTGAAATGCAGGTGCTGGATAACACCTGTCATCCGGATACAAGATTTACCACCCACAGGGCCGGAGATCTGTACGATATGATCGAGTGTACATATGTCACTGTGAAACCTGCGGGAGAGTGGAATAAAGTACGACTGATCAAAAACAAAGGGAAGGTGGAGCATTGGCTCAACGGAGTCAAGGTCGTGGAGTTTGAAATGTACAATGACAAATGGAATGAGATGATCAAGGCCTCCAAGTTTAAAGACATGAAGGGCTTTGGTCTTGCACCCAAAGGCAAGATTGCGCTCCAGGATCATGGTGACAAGGTCTGGTACCGGAATATCAAGATCAAGGTGTTGTAGAATTATTTAGAATTTATGGTCCCTGAGCTTGTCGAAGGGGATATGAAATTTTTATTGGTCCCTGAGCTTGCCGAAGGGTACTAAAGTGAGACATCCAATCTGGTCCCTGGAACCATCCAACTGTGGTTAATACTTCCTTAAAATGCGCACCGAACCCTCAAGGGGTGTAATTTTGTTCATTCCTATATGAGTAAAAGAGCTATCTGGCTGATCATCATCCTGATGACCATCGGGCTGCTTGGGTCGAGCCTGATCCAGGTATATTGGTTCAATTGGTCCATGGAGCAGCAGGAATCCAGGTTTGATACCAATGTCATCGAGGCGCTCAACCAAGTGGAAGAGCGGCTCACCGCCATAGAAGCTAAGGCACCCCTGGAGATTCTCAACACCCTCAACCGGGCCCCTTCATTGATGATCCAGCAGGAGATCGCAGAGTTTGTAGAAGAATCCGGGATGCTCAGTGAGGAGATGAAACTCAATCTGGAAGCCCTCAATGATAGTCTCTTTTCTTCTGATAAGCTTCAATCCCTCCTCGATCCGATGGACAACTGGCGTCGGCAAAGTACCTATTGGGAGATCCTCGATGAACAGCGCCGCTACAATCCTCCTGACATTTCTGAACGTATTGATCCAACTAAACTATCCCAGTTTATCAAAGAAGAACTTGAAAACCGGGCCATAAATCTTCCGTATCAGTATGGTGTCATCCAGTCGGTGGACACTAATTTTATCATCATCAATGGCAATTACGTGGTTGGCAAAATGGATGAGTCTGAAGCGAGCCATGTTGACACTCCTGAATCGAGAAGCCTCTTTAATTCAAAGTACCAGGTTGCCCTCTACAGGAGTGACCTCAAAAATTCACCTGGATGGCTTAAACTCCATTTTCCGAATAAGAAAGGGTGGCTCTGGTATTCACTTCTACCCATGATTGTTCCAGCTATTTTGTTCACGACGCTGATCCTGTTTTGTTTTAGCTATACCATCCATGTGATCCTCCGGCAGAAAAAGGTATCAGAGATGAAAACGGATTTCATCAACAATATGACCCATGAGTTTAAGACGCCGATCGCAACCATTTCACTTGCGGCAGATTCCATTGCCAGTCCAAAGGTGATCAGTGATGAAGGGAAGATCAACCGCTTTGTCGGGATCATCAGGCAGGAGAACAAACGTATGCTGCAGCAGGTAGAGAAGGTGCTGCAGATTGCTCAGATTGACAAAAGGGATTTTGAATTGAACCTCACCCGGGTGGATATGCATGAAGTCATTCGTCAGGCCGTAGAGCACCTGAGTTTGCAGGTGACGAAGCGTGAAGGCCATATTGATGTTCTACTGGAAGCTGGCCGACCGGATATAGAAGGGGACACGACCCATCTTTCGAACGTCATTTATAACCTACTGGACAATGCCAATAAGTATTCTGAAAATGCCCCTGAGATCCGGATATCGACGAGCAATCGTAGTGATGGTATTGACATCACTGTAGAAGATAAAGGAATAGGTATGACCAAAGAGGATCAAAAGCATATCTTTGATAAATTCTACAGGGTACACACCGGGAACGTGCATGATGTAAAGGGATTCGGTTTAGGCTTGAGCTATGTAAAGGCGATCGCCACGGCACACCACGGAAGTATCGATGTAAAAAGTGAGCCAGGCAAAGGAAGCAAGTTTTTCCTCTTTCTGCCAGCAACACAAAAAGGCCCAAAGTGACATTGCATACCAACCCGTTTGATAGCGAATCTGAAAATTGTTTAACGTATGTCAGCTAGTAAAATACTTTTAGTAGAGGATGATCAGAATTTCGGGGATGTGTTGAAATCCTACCTGGAAATGCACGAGTATGATGTCACCCTGGCATCCGATGGTGTTATGGGACTGGAGACCTACAGGAAGGGTAGTTTTGACCTATGCATTTTTGATGTCATGATGCCCCGCAAGGACGGTTTTACACTCGCTCGTGAAGTACGGGAAAAAGACAAAGAAATGCCGATCATTTTCCTGACCGCTAAAAACCTGAAAGAAGATATTCTGGAAGGCTTTAAAATCGGAGCTGACGATTATCTGGCCAAGCCCTTCAATTCAGAGGAACTTTTACTGCGTATCCAGGCTATTTTACGCCGTGTCAATAAAGGTGTAGAAAAAGAAGATGATGTAAAGGAATACCAAATAGGAGAATACATTTTTAATTATCCCCTCCGCATTCTCACCTGGCAGGGCGGAAGCGGTAATGAACGAGAAAAATTATCTCCCAAAGAAGCCCATCTCCTCAAGATGTTTTGTCAGCATAAAAATGATGTACTGACTCGCGCTGAAGCACTGGCCAAAATCTGGGGCGAAGACAATTATTTTACCGCCAGGTCTATGGATGTATTCGTCACCAAACTGCGCAAATACCTCAGTAAAGACGACAACCTCCAGATCATGAATATCCACGGAAACGGATTCCGGTTGATCGAGAAGGATCAAGTTGATATGTAAAAGTTAGCAGTGAGAAGATAGCAGTGAGAAGTTGAGACTTGAGTTGTGAGTTTCTTAAAATATTCGCTTCGAGATATTTTTTAAACTTCTAACTGCTCATAGAATTACGTAAAACTCACCCCCTTCCCCCTCTCGTTTTGTCATGTGATCATTAGTACGAGAATGATTTTCTAAAGAGAGGGGTGATTAGATTCTCCTAGAGACAATGATATTGCTGTTCCTTTTTCTTTTTCTTACAACTCACCCCCGGCCCCTCTCTTTTTGCCAAGAGAGCTGTAGTACGCATATGCTTTTTCTAAAGAGAGGGGTGGTTAATTTTTCTAAAGACACATAATATTTCAGATTCTTAGAGGAAATATCAAATTGCTCCCCTCTCTTTTGCTTTCTCACATTCGTATGCCCAATCATCTCTTAAGAGGGGAAGGGGGTGAGTTATGCAGGAGCAAAATCGTGGCGTGATTCATGCTCCATTTTATGATTCAGTTAAGATCAGGAATCAGTTTCTAACTTCTCACTTCTAACTGCTCACTTTCACTGCATTTCCTCCTCGGCCTCAAAATCCCCACGCAACTCCCTAAACCGTTTCCTTGCTTCAATCGCAAAGGTGCTGTCGGTATATTCCATAAACAGCTTTTCATAGCAAGCCTTGGCTTTTTCGGGATCATTCAGTTGGTGCTCATAGAGCTGAGCCTGATTATACAATGCATTGTCTGCACGGATTTCTTCAGGGAAGGTGGTGATGATTTCCTGGTATAGTGTTTCGGCTTTGAGATAATCTCTTTTCTTTTCGTAGAGCTTCGCTTCGAGATACAGGATATCGTCTTTCAGGCCATGTTCGGAATATATGTTACCCAGGATGTTAAGTTTTTCAATAGACTCATCCAGTTTGTTCTGAAAGATCAGGAGCTCGGCTTGTGCATATTCACTGAGGGCATGTGTATTACTGTCCAGTCCGAGATTGTCCATGATGAAGATGCTCAGGTCGAGCGCGTCATTGGAGATCAGTTTGGAGGTAGAGGTCTTGAGGATATCAAACTGGGCTTGTGCCCATTCGAAATCACCGTTGTAATAAGAGAGCTTTGCATTTCTAAATCTCGCATCCTGCCCGATTAGCTCTTCGGGAAAGGCTTTATCAACCTGTGAATACAACAGGGTTGCTTCCCACACTTCACCAGACATCAGGTAATAATCACCAAGGTCAAGTTTAGCATATGCCTGCACGGTCCCGTTTATGCCCGGGAGATTGACCACTTGTTCGAGGTAATAGATCGCCTTGGGTAGGTCATTGATGTACAATCCTTCGAGCATGGCAAGTTCAGAAACGATCAGTGCGGTACCGGCATGAATTCCGTTGGCATCCAGGGTAGCGATATATTCTGCTTCGAGAGCCCGAAGTTGTTCGATGGTATAGCTGTAATTGTCTGTAATCTGTCTGCGCTTGGTAGCGAGGCTTGCTCTTTTTGCCTCGAGATAATAGGGTGCTCCGGGGCTTTGGCTTGACAGGATATACTCAAAGCCATCGATGGCGGTGGCATAGTCTCTGTCATTAGCGGCGATCGTCGCCAGTCTGTATACTCTCAGACCATTTTCACCCATGCGTCTATCAAGTGCTTTTGCCTGACGCATGGCTTTACTGTAATCTTTCTGCTGCATAAAGGTCCATGCGAGCATTTCGGGAAAGTAATCGGTCTCCGGATAATCCTGGATGAAAACGTATAGTTGGGATAGCAACTCAGGATAGTCATCCGCCTTTAGTGAGCGTTGCAGCATATTCTGGATATTCTCCAACCGATCAGGACTCGACTGCAGGGAATACAAATATTGCTCGATCATCTTGGAGATATCCCCGTTGCGTTTGTATAGGTCCGCTAGCTGATAGGAGAAAACCCCAGGTTTTTCAAGCAACTGCTCACCCTTTTCATAGGTCACGATGGCTTCATCATATTTGGCCTGGCCAAGGAATGCATTGCCTAGACGTGTGACGGCATCAATGCGGGGAGGAAGCTTTTCAATCGCCATGCGGTAGGATGCCTGGGCTGCATCATAATTTCCAATACGCTCCTGCACATTGCCAAGGGTCACCAGCATGCTGTAATCATCTGGCTGAGCTTTCATCTGGGCCTGGATCTCTTTTTCGGCCTGGTCATATTCCCGCAGCGCCAGAAGGCATTCTATATACTTGTTGAAATAGATGAAATTGCCATTCTTCTTGGCTGTCTCATGGAGCTTGAGGTAGAGGTCCCCCGCTTTCTGATATTCTCCTTCCAGGTAGTATTGATCTGCCAGCTTTGAGTTCTGGCCGTTAACCGGGGTGGTTAGCAACATGAAAAGAAGCGGAAGCAGTAAAAGGACCTTCATAGAAAAAATGTATGATGCTAAAACGCTAAGGTATTTGTTAAAGTTGCTACACGGCCTTATTTGCTGACGATACCTATGATTTAATCAAGGTCCAGGCAGGCTTGAAGTTAAATGAAAAAGAATCATGGTAGAGACGCGATTAATCGCGTCTCTACCATGATTCTTTTTCATTTAACTTCAAGCCTGCCTGGACCTTGATTAAATCATAGGTATCGTCAGCAAATAAGGCCGTGTAGCAACTTTAACAAATACCTTAGCGTTTTAGCATCATACATTTTTTCTATGAAGGTCCTTTTACTGCTTCCGCTTCTTTTCATGTTGCTAACCACCCCGGTTAACGGCCAGAACTCAAAGCTGGCAGATCAATACTACCTGGAAGGAGAATATCAGAAAGCGGGGGACCTCTACCTCAAGCTCCATGAGACAGCCAAGAAGAATGGCAATTTCATCTATTTCAACAAGTATATAGAATGCCTTCTGGCGCTGCGGGAATATGACCAGGCCGAAAAAGAGATCCAGGCCCAGATGAAAGCTCAGCCAGATGATTACAGCATGCTGGTGACCCTTGGCAATGTGCAGGAGCGTATTGGAAATTATGATGCAGCCCAGGCATCCTACCGCATGGCGATTGAAAAGCTTCCTCCCCGCATTGATGCCGTCACACGTCTAGGCAATGCATTCCTTGGCCAGGCCAAATATGATGAAGCCATCGTGACCTATGAAAAGGGTGAGCAGTTGCTTGAAAAACCTGGGGTTTTCTCCTATCAGCTAGCGGACCTATACAAACGCAACGGGGATATCTCCAAGATGATCGAGCAATATTTGTATTCCCTGCAGTCGAGTCCTGATCGGTTGGAGAATATCCAGAATATGCTGCAACGCTCACTAAAGGCGGATGACTATCCTGAGTTGCTATCCCAACTATACGTTTTCATCCAGGATTATCCGGAGACCGATTACTTTCCCGAAATGCTCGCATGGACCTTTATGCAGCAGAAAGATTACAGTAAAGCCATGCGTCAGGCAAAAGCACTTGATAGACGCATGGGTGAAAATGGTCTGAGAGTATACAGACTGGCGACGATCGCCGCTAATGACAGAGACTATGCCACCGCCATCGATGGCTTTGAGTATATCCTGTCAAGCCAAAGCCCCGGAGCACCCTATTATCTCGAGGCAAAAAGAGCAAGCCTCGCTACCAAGCGCAGACAGATTACAGACAATTACAGCTATACCATCGAACAACTTCGGGCTCTCGAAGCAGAATATATCGCTACCCTGGATGCCAACGGAATTCATGCCGGTACCGCACTGATCGTTTCTGAACTTGCCATGCTCGAAGGATTGTACATCAATGACCTACCCAAGGCGATCTATTACCTCGAACAAGTGGTCAATCTCCCGGGCATAAACGGGACCGTGCAGGCATATGCTAAACTTGACCTTGGTGATTATTACCTGATGTCTGGTGAAGTGTGGGAAGCAACCCTGTTGTATTCACAGGTTGATAAAGCCTTTCCCGAAGAGCTAATCGGGCAGGATGCGAGATTTAGAAATGCAAAGCTCTCTTATTACAACGGTGATTTCGAATGGGCACAAGCCCAGTTTGATATCCTCAAGACCTCTACCTCCAAACTGATCTCCAATGACGCGCTCGACCTGAGCATCTTCATCATGGACAATCTCGGACTGGACAGTAATACACATGCCCTCAGTGAATATGCACAAGCCGAGCTCCTGATCTTTCAGAACAAACTGGATGAGTCTATTGAAAAACTTAACATCCTGGGTAACATATATTCCGAACATGGCCTGAAAGACGATATCCTGTATCTCGAAGCGAAGCTCTACGAAAAGAAAAGAGATTATCTCAAAGCCGAAACACTATACCAGGAAATCATCACCACCTTCCCTGAAGAAATCCGTGCAGACAATGCATTGTATAATCAGGCTCAGCTCTATGAGCACCAACTGAATGATCCCGAAAAAGCCAAGGCTTGCTATGAAAAGCTGTTTATGGAATATACCGACAGCACCTTTGCGATTGAAGCAAGGAAACGGTTTAGGGAGTTGCGTGGGGATTTTGAGGCCGAGGAGGAAATGCAGTGAAAGTGAGCAGTTAGAAGTGAGAAGTTAGAAACTGATTCCTGATCTTAACTGAATCATAAAATGGAGCATGAATCACGCCACGATTTTGCTCCTGCATAACTCACCCCCTTCCCCTCTTAAGAGATGATTGGGCATACGAATGTGAGAAAGCAAAAGAGAGGGGAGCAATTTGATATTTCCTCTAAGAATCTGAAATATTATGTGTCTTTAGAAAAATTAACCACCCCTCTCTTTAGAAAAAGCATATGCGTACTACAGCTCTCTTGGCAAAAAGAGAGGGGCCGGGGGTGAGTTGTAAGAAAAAGAAAAAGGAACAGCAATATCATTGTCTCTAGGAGAATCTAATCACCCCTCTCTTTAGAAAATCATTCTCGTACTAATGATCACATGACAAAACGAGAGGGGGAAGGGGGTGAGTTTTACGTAATTCTATGAGCAGTTAGAAGTTTAAAAAATATCTCGAAGCGAATATTTTAAGAAACTCACAACTCAAGTCTCAACTTCTCACTGCTATCTTCTCACTGCTAACTTTTACATATCAACTTGATCCTTCTCGATCAACCGGAATCCGTTTCCGTGGATATTCATGATCTGGAGGTTGTCGTCTTTACTGAGGTATTTGCGCAGTTTGGTGACGAATACATCCATAGACCTGGCGGTAAAATAATTGTCTTCGCCCCAGATTTTGGCCAGTGCTTCAGCGCGAGTCAGTACATCATTTTTATGCTGACAAAACATCTTGAGGAGATGGGCTTCTTTGGGAGATAATTTTTCTCGTTCATTACCGCTTCCGCCCTGCCAGGTGAGAATGCGGAGGGGATAATTAAAAATGTATTCTCCTATTTGGTATTCCTTTACATCATCTTCTTTTTCTACACCTTTATTGACACGGCGTAAAATAGCCTGGATACGCAGTAAAAGTTCCTCTGAATTGAAGGGCTTGGCCAGATAATCGTCAGCTCCGATTTTAAAGCCTTCCAGAATATCTTCTTTCAGGTTTTTAGCGGTCAGGAAAATGATCGGCATTTCTTTGTCTTTTTCCCGTACTTCACGAGCGAGTGTAAAACCGTCCTTGCGGGGCATCATGACATCAAAAATGCATAGGTCAAAACTACCCTTCCTGTAGGTCTCCAGTCCCATAACACCATCGGATGCCAGGGTGACATCATACTCGTGCATTTCCAGGTAGGATTTCAACACATCCCCGAAATTCTGATCATCCTCTACTAAAAGTATTTTACTAGCTGACATACGTTAAACAATTTTCAGATTCGCTATCAAACGGGTTGGTATGCAATGTCACTTTGGGCCTTTTTGTGTTGCTGGCAGAAAGAGGAAAAACTTGCTTCCTTTGCCTGGCTCACTTTTTACATCGATACTTCCGTGGTGTGCCGTGGCGATCGCCTTTACATAGCTCAAGCCTAAACCGAATCCCTTTACATCATGCACGTTCCCGGTGTGTACCCTGTAGAATTTATCAAAGATATGCTTTTGATCCTCTTTGGTCATACCTATTCCTTTATCTTCTACAGTGATGTCAATACCATCACTACGATTGCTCGTCGATATCCGGATCTCAGGGGCATTTTCAGAATACTTATTGGCATTGTCCAGTAGGTTATAAATGACGTTCGAAAGATGGGTCGTGTCCCCTTCTATATCCGGTCGGCCAGCTTCCAGTAGAACATCAATATGGCCTTCACGCTTCGTCACCTGCAAACTCAGGTGCTCTACGGCCTGACGAATGACTTCATGCATATCCACCCGGGTGAGGTTCAATTCAAAATCCCTTTTGTCAATCTGAGCAATCTGCAGCACCTTCTCTACCTGCTGCAGCATACGTTTGTTCTCCTGCCTGATGATCCCGACAAAGCGGTTGATCTTCCCTTCATCACTGATCACCTTTGGACTGGCAATGGAATCTGCCGCAAGTGAAATGGTTGCGATCGGCGTCTTAAACTCATGGGTCATATTGTTGATGAAATCCGTTTTCATCTCTGATACCTTTTTCTGCCGGAGGATCACATGGATGGTATAGCTAAAACAAAACAGGATCAGCGTCGTGAACAAAATAGCTGGAACAATCATGGGTAGAAGTGAATACCAGAGCCACCCTTTCTTATTCGGAAAATGGAGTTTAAGCCATCCAGGTGAATTTTTGAGGTCACTCCTGTAGAGGGCAACCTGGTACTTTGAATTAAAGAGGCTTCTCGATTCAGGAGTGTCAACATGGCTCGCTTCAGACTCATCCATTTTGCCAACCACGTAATTGCCATTGATGATGATAAAATTAGTGTCCACCGACTGGATGACACCATACTGATACGGAAGATTTATGGCCCGGTTTTCAAGTTCTTCTTTGATAAACTGGGATAGTTTAGTTGGATCAATACGTTCAGAAATGTCAGGAGGATTGTAGCGGCGCTGTTCATCGAGGATCTCCCAATAGGTACTTTGCCGACGCCAGTTGTCCATCGGATCGAGGAGGGATTGAAGCTTATCAGAAGAAAAGAGACTATCATTGAGGGCTTCCAGATTGAGTTTCATCTCCTCACTGAGCATCCCGGATTCTTCTACAAACTCTGCGATCTCCTGCTGGATCATCAATGAAGGGGCCCGGTTGAGGGTGTTGAGAATCTCCAGGGGTGCCTTAGCTTCTATGGCGGTGAGCCGCTCTTCCACTTGGTTGAGCGCCTCGATGACATTGGTATCAAACCTGGATTCCTGCTGCTCCATGGACCAATTGAACCAATATACCTGGATCAGGCTCGACCCAAGCAGCCCGATGGTCATCAGGATGATGATCAGCCAGATAGCTCTTTTACTCATATAGGAATGAACAAAATTACACCCCTTGAGGGTTCGGTGCGCATTTTAAGGAAGTATTAACCACAGTTGGATGGTTCCAGGGACCAGATTGGATGTCTCACTTTAGTACCCTTCGGCAAGCTCAGGGACCAATAAAAATTTCATATCCCCTTCGACAAGCTCAGGGACCATAAATTCTAAATAATTCTACAACACCTTGATCTTGATATTCCGGTACCAGACCTTGTCACCATGATCCTGGAGCGCAATCTTGCCTTTGGGTGCAAGACCAAAGCCCTTCATGTCTTTAAACTTGGAGGCCTTGATCATCTCATTCCATTTGTCATTGTACATTTCAAACTCCACGACCTTGACTCCGTTGAGCCAATGCTCCACCTTCCCTTTGTTTTTGATCAGTCGTACTTTATTCCACTCTCCCGCAGGTTTCACAGTGACATATGTACACTCGATCATATCGTACAGATCTCCGGCCCTGTGGGTGGTAAATCTTGTATCCGGATGACAGGTGTTATCCAGCACCTGCATTTCAGGTCCTGTATTCCACACATAGTCATGGTCTTTTGATTCTACGACATTATAGATAATCCCGCTATTGCCGCATGGAGAAATTTTCCACTCGATGTTTAATTCGAAATTTTCATACTCCTCTGACGTGAGGATATCTCCACCATCGGGAGCCTGCCAATGACCTTCAGGATTCTTCCGCGCATCGAGTGCGATTGCACCATCTTCGACGATCCAGCTTTTGCCTATAGTCTCCTTGTTGAAATTGTGCCATCCTGCTGTACTGACTCCATCAAAGAGCAATTTCCATCCATTACTCTTCTCTGATTCGGTGAGCGTATTCTGTTTAAATTCCTGACGCTCCGAAATAGAAACAGGTGCACCCGCAGGAATCTGGTTCATCGTATACCAAGCTTCTGTAGACCACAAAGGAAGCCCGGCATCACTGATGTATCCATCATTCATGTGTACATAGATCACGTGACCTGCCTTCATGCCATCGAGTTTCAGCGACACTTTTTTACGATCGGCGGAGACGGAAGTTGCCAGGACTTTCAATGCAACATTGTCAACTTTTGGTCCACCGTATGCAACAGTGGGCACATATTTCCATTGTCGTATTTCCCAATCAGCTATCTCCCAGCCATCCCCTTCACGAAGCGGTTCTGTAAACTCTATTTCAACACCATCGCTCTTGGCACGTACGGCCAGCATTTCAAAAGTTGGCTTCTCATTATATTTCAGTCGCTGCAACCCATACCATAATTTACCTGTTTGCTGCCAATTGCCTGGATTCCCTATCCCCCCGACATACAAAGCACCATCAGGTCCCCACACGATCCGGTTCACCCCGGCTTCCAGTCCCTGGATAAATCTAAATACCACGCCCTGATATTCTCCATTTACTTTTTCAACAAAAACCCTTTTGATACCCCCATGTGTGACCTCACCATGAATCATTTGTCCCTTATAAGGGCCATCATTGATGGCCAGTGGTGTCGATGGTGAATTACCGATTTCATCTTGTGGTAGCCATACGACTGGGGGCTTCTCTTTGAAACTAGCTGTTCCTTCAAAATCAACTGCCCTCGAACCAAAAAAAGCACCTTCTGTAACATGTAAGATTTTACTGCTGGGTAACCAGTCTCCCTGATTGTCGGCGACAAATATTTCGTTGTCTACACCGATACCAATTCCGTTAGGAGTCCTGAATCCACTTGCTACGTAATGCAACTCACCTGAAGGCATATCAAACCGAGCTGCCCGTCCACGGCTCGGCATTTGACCCAGTCCGGATGCGCCACCAGGTTGGATGGCGATGGCGAGAGTAGCATAGAGATCACCTTCCTTTTCGGCAAGACCAAATCCGAATTCGTGGAAATTTGCGGATGTTGGCCAGCTGTTATTGACACATTGATATTCGTCGATGATCTGATCTCCATCGGTGTCTACAAGGCGGGTGAGTTCCTGTTTTTGCATGACATATATAGTGTCATTGATCACTTTCAAGCCTAGCGGCTCCGCAAGACCAGATGCGATTTGTTTAACTTTTATCTTTGATGGATCTCCTAATGACACACTACTCAATAAATACACTGCGCCGGAAGGATCCCAAACGCTGATAGCGAGTGAACCATCAGACATAAAGTCCATACCACCTACTTTCGGAAGGAAATCATTTGGCCTGGCTTGTGATAAGTCATAGGATGGATGTACTGATAGCAATGGTGATTTATCACCCGGAATAATTTTGCCCAGTGCCATAGACAATGTTTTCCCTTTCAAAATAGAATGGTCATCTGAGGAATGCAGTAAAACGTCTGATGGAAGTCCTGTCCATGCTGCTGAATCTTTTGGTTTCCATTCAAGTGAAAGGTATCTCCCACCCTTCCCCTGGATATATTCTATCACAATCGGATGATAACCTTGTGACAAGGCCACGAGCGTTTCTTTCATTTCCGTGCCATGCATGCCATCATTATCGAGTATGACTTTGCCATCGATCGTTACTCTTGATCCGTCATCACTCAGGATTCTTATGCCGGCTTCCATTTCTTTTTCAGCAAAGAGAAATCCTCTTGCAGTAAGAACAAAGTCTTCATCCAGCCCACCAAACTCTGTGGCATCAAGTCCCTGAAAATCTATGACGATACCTGCCTGCTCCCCTCTTTTAGTGGAAGGAAAGTTTGGTAATTTTTGATATTGGGTTTGCTTAGTCCATGCTTCGACGATGAGTCCAGGCAGTGCATTATTAATTTCTTTCAATCCACCGGTCAGCGAGATCCCTGCCATATCGCCTGCTGCTTTTTGTCCTGCATCTGTTGTATCGAGACGCAGGATATACCTGACCATTTCCATGGCATCAGCCAAAGGTAGTTCAGGATGGGCGCTCATCGCCTGCGTACCCCATATACCTGCTCCGCCAGCGATGACTTTATTCGTCAGTGCTGAAACCGTCTCTTCGTTCCATGGATATCTTTCAGCAATTTGTTTGTAGGCCGGGCCGATCGTCTGCACTTTTTCATTGTGGCAGGTCTTGCAATCATTCTTGGCGATCAGGCGCTGACCGAGCGGTAGTGTTTCTACTTCGCCTTCACCTGGTTTATTAGGGTTGTCAATCGTGGGTTGGCTTACAAAATAGGTTCGGAAATATGTTTCTTCACCAGCTAACAATCCCAGTCTGCCATCCAGCGTCAGCAATTGTTTTCCTTCCACCTCCTTCTTTTCTTCTGCTTCAACAACCCATTGACCATTAGTTGTCAGGTTTTGGGCGAGGGCAATTGAAGTGACTTGTTGAGCAATACTTACTTCATAACCATCCGGAACATCTTTGAGTCTGAAGATGCGCTCAAAACCAACCTGTGTTTCTTTTTGGAGAAATTCAGGTTGTTCATCTACCTTGATAATGGTGCCATTGTTGCACACCAGATTGTATTTGAGGATTGCCCTGCCTTTCTTCAATTCATGACCCGCATATTTTACTTCTTTCAATACTTCCATACCCCCAGACTTCACACTCCATGGATGCTTATATGGATTGACAATCCAGGCATCGCCGATGGAGATGGGTTGTGGACCATGGGCATTATCATACACTGCACCCTGGAACTGGACGTGCCCCTTCCAGACCTTATACAGTGAACAACTGTCTGTGTGGTAAGCCGCCCAGACATCATCATGCAGCGCCAGGGTGATGATTCTTGGTTGTTGATCAAGGACGGATCTGAAGACAAAGGGCTGATGTGGTCTTTCAGGCACGATGGTGCCTTCTTTTTTACCACATCCTAAGGTGATGGCTAAGACTGAAATGACCAGTAATGTCCTGAAGACATGAAGTTGATTTGGCATGATCCTGTGTTTAATAAGGTCTCAATAATAATGAAATTCTAAGGATGCCTGATGAGATAATATGGTACCTGTTTTTTATCTTCAAGCTCTTAAAAATCACATCCTTATGAAAATTTTGAAATACCTCCTTTATTTCGTTGGCATCCTCTTGCTGATCGCCATCGTACTGGGCTTTGTAGGTCCTAAACGTTTTGATGTAAACCGCACTGCGATTATTCCCGGTTCGCCTGAACAGGTCTGGCCATATGTGAGTTCGCTCAAGAATATGCAGCTATGGTCTCCTTGGGCAGAAAAAGATACTGCTATGACGGTAGAATATACCGGCAATGATGGCACTGTAGGTTCTATATCCAGTTGGTCGGGCAATTCAGATGTTGGTAAAGGATCACAAACGATCACCAAACTAGAACCCAATTCCTATGCTGAAACCGAACTCAAGTTTCTAACGCCGATGGAAACTAGCTTTGCTGGTTATATAAGTTTAAAAGATACCACAGGTGGGTCCTTTATGACCTGGGGTATGAAAGGTGAGAATAATTTTGTTGGCCGGATCATGGGAAGCATTATGAACCTGGATAAGGTGATGGGTCCAGACTTTGAAAGAGGCCTGATGAAATTAACTGAGCTTGTAACCAGTGCGCCTAAAATGGAAGCCACAAGTGCATTGAAAATTATGCCCGGTGAATATCCCGGTGGCAAATATCTTGGTATTCGAGGCTCTATGGGCTTTGACAAGATTCCATCTTTTCATGAGAAAAGCTATGGTGCAATATTTCCAGCGCTTGAAAAAGCGGGTGGCAAACCCGCCGGTATGCCAGGTGGTCTTTATTACACATGGGATACTGAAAAAATGACTACTGATCTTGCTGCGGCTGTTGCCTTTACTGGGGATATCAAAGCACCATCCGGCATGGAGGTCATCAACCTACCTGCAGCCAAGTCACTGACCATCGATTACATGGGTGGCTACAATGGTATCGGATCTGCACATGAGGCTATGGATGCTTACATGAAAGAAAATAAACTCGAGCAACTGACGCCGGTGATTGAAGAGTATGTCACGGATCCGGGAACAGAACCTGATTCTACGAAGTGGCTGACGAAGGTGGTTTATTTCGTTAAGTGAAAAGGCAAGGAGCAAGGAGCAAGGAGCAAGGAGACTGAGGACTGCTGACTGAAGACTGAAGACTGCTAACTTATTACTGTTTACCAAATAAAAGGGGGCTTTACGAGCCCCTTTTTATTTGCTCTTCGCTTTTGATGCCAGATACCAGACACTCAGATGCCAGACGCTATATATGGTATGTCCTTACCCCTTACAATCCTGATATTTAGCATTTTATTATGCGAACCTGTCTCTGAAACCATCAATCATTTTTTGAAGTTCGATGATTTTTGAAACGATGGATTCAAGTGTGCTCACATCAGCATACTTCCTTCTTATTGCAATATAAACCTGGGTCTCAAGTTCAAATGCAGACCCTTGGGCTATATTTAAAAATTGTACTAATTGGGGATCAGTTCCTCTGCCACAGCCTTCTGC
>JANNSS010000241.1:0-10903 GCA_031402955.1 Saprospiraceae bacterium | reverse complement strand
CTTTCTCGCTTGTCTGTGTTTCATGTGCTGTTTCTTTTCATTGTTGTGCCCAGTAGAGTCTTGTCCTTGCAAGAAACAAGTCATTCGCGCAGCTCGGACAATTTAGCGCGACAAGTTGGTTGCCTATTCGAGGTGATTTTTTTCATATAAGTAAAATGAAAAAGGTCCCCTTTCAGGGGATTTAGGGGTAAGACAAGTCATTCGCGTAGCTCGGACAATTTAGCGCGAGAAGTTGGTTGCCTATTCGAGGTGATTTTTTTCATATAAGTAAAATGAAAAAGGTCCCCTTTCAGGGGATTTAGGGGTAAGACAAGTCATTCGCGTAGCTCAGACAATTTAGCGCGACAAGTTGGTTACCTATTCGAGGTGATTTTTCAAATAAGTAAAATGAAAAAGGTCCCCTTTCAGGTCGAAGCAAAGCGAAGATCCCGCCCCCGAAGGAGCAGCGGGAGGATTTAGGGGTTAAACCCATTTTATCCCGGGGTTTCGGAAGGATGATGTTTCGAAGAAACGAGGGACTGGAGAACACAGGGATCGGGAATTGGGCGAAGCAGCAATGGACGAGGGCAAAAAGCGAATTGAACCCGCTCGTCAGTAGACGAGAATATATTACATTCAAGTCAAGGGAGGTCCCGCCCAAATGGCGGGATGGCGCAGAAGGCGCCACTTGAAAGAGCGTCTCCTCTTCAACCTCTTTCGCCCTTAAGCCCCTTAAGCCTCTTCAGCCCCTTCTACCATGATTGCTGAGCTGTCGATCAGATATCAACCCATCAACTCATCAACCAATAAGCCTCCTAACCCTCTAACCTCCTAAGCCTTTTCCTATATTTACCCCATGTCCTTACGTTTACTCATCTTCTGCTGCCTGATCTCTTCCCAGGGCTACGCCCAGATATCAACAGACTCCGCAGCCTTTTTTATAAAAGATATTTACCGCCAAACCCTTTCAGAAGAAAAAGCATACACCTGGCTCACCACCCTCACCAAAGACATAGGCCACCGACTCAGTGGCTCAGAAAATTCTCTGAAAGCAATCGAATGGGCCAAAGCAACTATGGATACGCTGGGCTTCGACACCATATGGTTACAGCCCGTCATGGTGCCACACTGGGAGCGCGGTGTCAACGAACAAGTGGTAATGGTGTCAAAAGAAGTAGGTGCCCATCCGCTGAAGGCACTGGCACTCGGTCAATCACCAGGAACAGGACCGAAGGGAATACGTGGCGACGTAGTGGAAGTAAAATCACTCGACGAATTGCGCGGCCTTCCGGATATAGCCGTTGATGGAAAAATTGTGTTTTTCAATCGACCCATGGACCTCGGCCTTACGAGTACCTTCTCTGCCTACGGAGGAGCTGCTGACCAACGCACCAGTGGTCCGGTTGCTGCAGCAGAGAAAGGGGCTATAGCTTGCGTTATACGTTCACTGTCCACACGACAAGATGATTTTCCACACACAGGTATGACACAGCTCTCTGATAAGATAGACAACATCCCATCCGTCGCATTAAGTACCAGGGATGCCACATTCTTAAGTGAGACGCTGAAGAAAGGTCCTGCCGAACTGGTCATCTACACGCATTGCAAGATGTATGAAGATGCTTTGTCTTACAATGTCATCGGTGAGATCAAAGGCTCGACACATCCTGAAGAAATCATCCTCGTAGGTGGTCACTTCGACTCCTGGGATGTCGGTGAAGGCGCCCACGACGACGGCAGTGGTTGTATGCACGCCATGGAAGTCCTCTATCGCCTAAAGAAAATGGGCTACAAACCTAAACGCACCCTTCGTTGTGTTCTTTTTATGAATGAAGAAAACGGTCTCAAAGGAGGACGCGCATATGCTGATTCATCATTCGCCAACAACGAGTATCATCTCGCTGCTATCGAATCAGATGCAGGTGGCTTCACCCCACAGTCATTTGGTATCTCTGCCGGAGCCGATACATCACTGGACACTGCGATGGCACACATGTCCGGATTCATGGAACTGCTCGAACCTTACGATCTCGAGTTGAAAGCCGGTGGCGGTGGCGCAGACATCGGTCCGCTCAAGCCAAAAGCAGGTGTCTTGATGGGTCTGCGTCCTGATAGTTCGAGGTATTTTGATTTTCATCATTCGGATCTTGATGTTTTGGAAAATGTTCATCCACGCGAGCTGGCCGCTGGAGCGGCGGCGTTGACTTCGCTGGTGTTTTTGTTGGATCAGTATGGGATTGGGAAATAGCTGTCAGCTATCAGCTATCAGTTGTCAGCTTTCAGAGGAATTGTAAAAGCTACCAGCTATCAGCTTCCAGCTTCCAGAGTTTAATCGACAGTTATTTGCTATAGCGACACGGATATGATATTAAGCATTGCTCACCATTTACAATTTAACATTTACCATTTTCACATGACAGTTCACCCTACTTATCTAACTAAAATCCTTACCCCCTTTAGGGGGCTAGGGGGCAAAAGGCCAGGGGGCAAATGAAACAAATAACCTTACACGATCTCACATTCGAACCCTTCATCTCCACTGAGGAGATCGAACGGACGGTCATTGCAATAGCTGCACAGATCGACAATGACTACCGCGGCCGCAATCCGATCTTGTTGATTGTGCTCAACGGCGCGTTCATCTTTGCAGCCGACCTGGTCAGGAAGATCAACATACCCATCAGGCTGGACTTTATCAAGATCAGCTCATACCATGGGACTACATCATCGGGTGAGATGAGTGAACATTTTCTCTGGAAAGCAAATCTTGAAGGAGAACATGTCATCATTGTGGAAGATATCGTGGATACCGGGCATACCCTCCATTACCTGAAACAAAAAATCGGAGCGCAACAACCTGCTTCTGTTGAAGTAGCCTGTCTGCTAAAAAAGCCCACAGCTTATCAATACAATGATACCCTCAAATATGAAGGCATGTCCATCGAGGATAAGTTTGTGGTAGGGTATGGTCTTGACTACAATGGTCTGGGGCGCGATCTTGACGCTATCTATTGCCGCAAGGAGTCATGAGTATCCTGATCGTCATATTGATCATCTATGTGTCGATATCGCTTGCGTTTTATTTCCTGCAACACCTTTTCTTTTTCAGGCCGGAGATCCTGCCGCATGACTTCAAGTATCAGTATTCATTTCCATTCGAAGAAAAGCAATTTGATCTCCCCGATGGCGGACGTATCAATGCTATCTGGTTTAAAGTACCAAACAGTCTTGGTGTTGTTTACTTTCTTAAAGGCAACAGCCGGAGCATCAAGGGATGGGGCAAGTTTGCCAAAGACTATGTAGGCAAAGGCTATGATTTCTTCATGATGGACTATCGTGGTTTTGGAAAAAGTCGCGGCCATCGCTCCGAACAAATCATCTACAGTGATGCGGAGTATGTCTACAACTGGCTGGGCACCCAATACGATCAATCAAAAATTGTGGTGCTTGGAAGATCACTGGGTTCAGGCTTCGCTGCAAGGGTAGCAGCTTGGAATAACCCGAAGATGCTGATCCTGGATTCACCCTATTACAGTTTTCAATATCAGATCCATCGTTTCGGGTGGTGGTTGCCACTGCGATGGATATTACGCTACAAGATTCCTACGTACATGTACATACAGAAGGTCAACTGTCCAGTCTATATCATTCATGGTGACAAGGACTTTTTGATTTCGTATGAACAGGGGGTGAGGCTGCAGCAGTTGATACCTGATCGATGTACGCTGTTCACGATCAAAGGCGGCCACCATAATAATCTACCTAAGTTTGAGGCGTATCATAAGGCGCTGTATAAAATTCTGAATACATTATCGTGAGGCGTCAGTCGTGAGACGTGAGTGGGGGTGTTATTTGCAGCCAAAGGCTGCAAATAAACCGAACGCTCGTTTAAGTCTCTGACTTAAATGCCATATATTCTCGTCTCCTGACGAGCGGGAATCAAATCTCTTGCCCTACATCCCACTCACGCCTCACGATTCACGATTTTAACACTTTCTTCAAACCTTCATCCCGCACAATCCGCCATTCATCGGCAGATCAGAGGCATTTGATTTCGGATATGCGGCATTCAGTAGGTAAGTCAATTAAAACAGGAATTTTAACAGTTGATACCCATTTATATTAAAGTTGACTTAATCCACTTGACAGATCGGTCAGGCCCGCTTAGCTTTGTCAAAAAATAAAAACCACAACATTATGAAAAACGTATTCTTATTTGCCGCGATGTTATTCTTAGGAACAACAGACATGATCGCCCAGACCCAATATGCGATTGTTACTTCGATCGAATCTATCATCCCTGCCGGCCTGGGCCGCTCCAGGATGATTGCCAACAAGGAAGACCTCAATACCGCCAATTTTACCACTAAACGTACGGATGGCACTAAAAGCGATATGGGTACTGTAAAACGCGAAGACATCAAGATTGACAACTTCGAGGAAACGAAACTGCTGAACTTTTTCAGCATCAGTGGGATCAATTTCCAGAATGTAGCTTCCAATGATGCGATGGTTTCTGCCAAACTCAATGAAATGGCTGCCGCTGGTTGGGAACTTGCCTTTGTGACCGCAGGCGTGGAAAGTGATTCCGGCACTACCGATGGGGAAGGGATTTTTGTAACTAGGTACATTTTCAAGAGGTAGATGAAATTTCTGGCCCACCGTTTCCTGGATTAGTTACAGAGGCGAAAAAAGCTGAAGAGGCTCAAGGGCTGAAAAGGCAAAACGTTTGCCAAATAAATATTTGTGCTGTATGACATAGATACTGTCGTACAGCACAATTTTTTTATCCCTTGTCATCTTTCACCCTTGAAACTCTTAAGTATTCTAAGGATTTGAATCCTACAAATATATTTCTCGCGCAGATCATAGGTCCCGCCATATGACTTGACATTTATAGCGGGAGCCGCAGAGCCGCAGTTCAAGTTTAGCCTCTATTTTACGCAATTGAAAATCTGCCTCCTGACAGTCCCTCCCGCCGCCCGTAAGGGGCGGGGTCTCCGCTGCGCTTCGATCTGCTCTATGCTCTATACCCTCTGCCTCTTTCACCTTTTCAACCTTTCGCCCCCTTCTTTCGTTTACCTCCCTTAGTCACTCAAAACTGAGCTCTGAAAGTATACCTTTGCACTGAAAGATGGAAGAGAATACCCCTGGATCGATGAAAGCTGACCGGAAGCAGGATCATATTGACCTGGCATTCAAGGCAGATATGGCAAACAAGGGACCGGACGACCGGTTCTACTACGAGCCTATGATGGCCGGTCATCCGCCTGCCGACCTGGACCTAAGCCTCCATTTTCTGGGAAAAACCCTAAATGCACCGCTGTGGGTCAGCAGTATGACAGGAGGCACCGAAATGGCCTACACCATTAACCGACGGCTCGCCCAGTCGTGCGCAAAGTTTGGCCTGGGGATGGGGCTCGGCTCGTGTCGCCCACTCCTCGATAGCCTCGATCGGATCAAAGATTTTGACGTCAGGGATATTATTGGTCCCGACCTGCCCCTATATGCTAATCTCGGTATCGCCCAGATCGAATACATGCTTGATCAAGGTAGCGTGGATGAGATCCAGATAATGATCGATCGCCTTAAGGCAGACGGCCTGGTAGTACATGTCAATCCGTTACAGGAATGGCTGCAACCTGAGGGTGATTTTATTGTCAACTCACCCATCGATACGCTTGATCGCTTATTGGATATTGTTTCTTTCCCCGTTATCGTCAAGGAAGTAGGGCAGGGCATGGGCCCGAACAGTATTGACGCTATTCTTAAACTCCCGATTTCCGCACTTGAACTGGCGGCTCACGGTGGCACTAATTTTTCGAAACTGGAATTATTACGTTCGACAGGGTTGCAGCGCGAAGTATTTGAACCTGTTTCTCGCATAGGTCACACGGTCGGTGAGATGATCACCTGGATCAATGAGCTGACGGATCAGGATGCAGAAGATATCCTTTGCAAACAAATTATTATCTCCGGTGGTATTCGTGATTTTCTGGATGGATATTATTGGATGCAGAAATTAAATGTGCCTTCCATCTATGGACAGGCCAGTGGATTTTTAAAATATGCAGCAGAGAGCCAGGAGGCATTGGATGATTATATCCGCAGCCAGATCCGCGGACTTCAATTAGCTCAATATTACCTGAAGGCGAAATAAGCGATGGGAGAAAAGACGATATCCGGGTTTTCGAAGCTTTCGAAGATGGGCAAGATCAAATGGCTTGTCGAAAACTTCTTTAAGGATCCTGAGACGGTCAAGCGCGAACTCGCCAGTTATCTGCTCGCTAATGAAGAACAACAACGAATCCTCGATGGATTCAGCGAAAATACAATCAGTAATTATCCGCTTCCTTTAGGTATAGCACCAAATTTTCTGGTCAACGGTGTCACCTATTGTGTTCCGATGGTGACGGAAGAAAGTTCTGTCGTGGCTGCTGCGGCAAGCGCTGCCAAGTTTTGGTTAGATAGGGGAGGTATACATGCCAAAGTCATCGGTACACTGAAGACAGGCCAGGTACATTTTCTCTGGTATGGCGATCCTGAATTGATCGCATCCCATACGGATGAACTGGCGGCACATCTCATACGCGGATGCAAGGATATCACCCGCAATATGGAAGAGCGCGGCGGTGGGATCAGGAATATTTCATTGATCAACATGTGTGATCGTGAACCCGGTTATTATCAACTGCTCGTGGAAGCTGATACGCGTGACTCGATGGGGGCTAATTTTATAAACTCCATTTTGGAATGTTGTGCGCAGGCATTGCCTGTCTGGTGTGAAGAACATTTGCCGGATGATTTTCCTGTGCCGGAAGTCATCATGTCGATCTTATCCAATTACACTCCGGATTGTCGCGTACACGCATGGGTCGAATGCCCTGTCACAGATCTTGGCGATTTTGAAGGTGGCCTTGGTCCCGAAGAATTTGCCCGCAGGTTTTATACAGCAGTGCGTATTGCGCAGATTGATCCGTACAGAGCTACTACACACAACAAAGGTATCTTCAACGGCATTGATGCTGTTGTCCTTGCTACCGCAAATGATTTTCGTGCAGTAGAAGCATGTGGACATACATGGGCTGCCCGTAGCGGAAAGTATAAAGGGCTGAGCAAATGTTCAGTCACCGATGGAGTCTTTCGTTTCGAATTAGAAATACCATTAGCTGTTGGTACCGTCGGTGGATTAACAACGCTGCATCCATTAGCTAAGCGCTCATTAGAAATGCTCGGCAATCCAGATGCAGCTACCTTGATGCAAGTCATCGCCGCAACTGGCCTGATGCAAAATTTTTCCGCTATCCGTTCACTGGTCACCACCGGCATCCAGAAAGGCCACATGCGCATGCATCTGCACAATATGTTGCTCCGCCTCGAAGCCACCGAAAGTGAAACTACCCAGACTATCAAGTATTTTGAAGACAAGACGGTTTCGTTTCCAGAGTTGAGGAAGTTTATAGAGCAACTGCGGTCAGCGGTGGGGGCGAAAAGTTTGTAGTTTCGTTTTACCCCCCACCCCCAGAAAGGGGGACCAGTAAGATCCTGTATTACCGTTCGTTCAAGTCTCCAGACTTGAATGCAATATATTCTCGTCTCCTGACGAGCGTGAAAAGTGTCACGTTGCGGTAGCGTTGAGTACCTGCAGCCAGGAGGCTGACAGTGAAGATTCTTACACTGTTAACATTGATGATGATTTTTCAGTCTGCAGCCAATTGCCTTCGTGAAAATACTTCGGCAATCAAAGGGAGGCTACAGACAACATCTGTTTTTTTTCAAAACAACAGATGTTAAGTTTTGTAAAATCCGTATCTCCAGTCTCCAATCTGCGTGTCTACAGTCTATAGTCTAGAATGGAATTTTATTTTAATCATTCAAAGGTGAGTTGTATTGACTTATTGGCTATAAATCCCTATTTTTGAAAATCAGATGTGTTAATTCATCACATATCAATGTCCATTATGAAAGAAGTCACCATTTTTATTCCGGATGAAAGGCTCCATTTTATTCTTGAACTTTTAAGCCAGTTAGGTGTAGAGGCCTCTCAGAAATATGACATCCCGGAGGAACATATGAACATAGTAAGAGACCGAATAGCAAAATCCGATCTTAACCCTGAACTGATAGAAGATTGGGACATCGCTAAAAAGAAACTCAATCTGGGTTCATGACCTACGTTATAAGGATTGATCCTCAAGCCCTTCAGGATATTCAGGAAGCGATTGATTGGTAAGAGCTTCAAAAAGATGGGTTAGGAGAAAGGTTTTACAATAATCTGGAAAAATCATTGAAACAGTTGGATGTTAATCCATATTTCCAGAAAAGATATGCTGACATTAGGTGTTTACCTCTTCATACGTTTCCATTTATGATTCATTATTCTATTGTTGATAATAATTCAGCTGTAATCATTAGAGCTGTATTAAATACTTCAATAAATCCTGGAAAATGGAAAAGGAGTATATGAATTTAAGCTCGTCTCTTATTAGTTGGTGAAGTATTATGTGGGAGGCAACTTAAAAGCGTGACAAGTATCAATCGAAGTTGAGTGCCTGCAGTCAGGAGGCTGACACTGAAGGTTCTTACGCTGAGAATATTTATGATGATTCCTTCGTCTGCAGCCAGAGGCTACAGACAACATCTGTTTTTTGCAAAAAAACAGATGTGAAGTTTTGCAAAGCCAGCATCTCGAATCCTTACTTAGCCTTCGCCCCAGCCTTCGCCTTAACTCCTTATCTTTGCACCTATGTTCCCAATTTATGATGTCATCGTAGTAGGTGCCGGCCACGCCGGATGTGAAGCCGCAGTCGCTGCAGCCAACATGGGCAGCCGCGTGCTGCTGGCCACGATGAACATGAATACCATCGCCCAGATGAGCTGCAATCCGGCGATGGGCGGTGTAGCTAAAGGGCAGATTGTCAGAGAGATAGATGCTCTTGGAGGTTACAGCGGGATCGTGACGGATCATACGATGATCCAGTTTAGGATGCTCAACAGGTCCAAGGGACCGGCGATGTGGAGCCCTCGTGCACAGAGCGATCGCCTGCGTTTTGCAGAAAAATGGAGGCTTATGCTCGAAGCTAACCCTCTTGTGGATTTCTGGCAGGAGATGGTCACCGGGCTGATTGTGAAAGATGGAAGGGTAACTGGTGTCCGCACCAGCCTGGGACTTGAGATCCCCGGCAAATCAGTCGTGCTGACCAACGGAACATTCCTCAATGGCGTGATTCACATCGGCGAAAAACAATTCGGTGGAGGACGCGCAGGCGAAAAAGCAGCCACCGGTATTACCGAGCAACTCATCACTTTAGGCTTCGAAGCAGGAAGAATGAAAACGGGTACTCCACCCAGAGTTGATGGTCGTTCACTCGATTATGACCGGATGGAATTGCAACCGGGCGACGAACCTGCAGGAAGATTTTCATACACAGAGACACCACCGCTGCTGAAGCAAAGACCGTGTCATATCACCTATACGTCCGAAGCGGTTCATGATGCATTGCGCACAGGGTTTGATCGTTCACCGATGTTCAATGGGCGGATCAAAGGAATCGGACCCCGATATTGCCCGTCGATCGAAGATAAAATCGACCGCTTCGCGGATAAGGAAAGACATCAGCTTTTTGTTGAGCCCGAAGGTTGGGATACCGTTGAAGTTTATGTCAATGGATTCTCTTCTTCATTACCGGAAGATGTGCAGTATGAAGCATTGCGTAAAGTTGAAGGGTTTGAAAATTGCAAGATGTTCCGTCCGGGATATGCAATTGAGTATGATTATTTCCCACCGACACAGCTATCACCAACGCTGGAGACAAGGCTTATAAAGAATTTATTTTTTGCAGGCCAGATCAATGGTACAACCGGCTATGAAGAAGCCGCTTCACAAGGCTTGATGGCAGGACTCAATGCACACCTGGCTGTCAAGGAAGAGGCCCCGTTTATCCTCAAGCGATCTGAAGCGTATATCGGTGTACTGATCGATGACCTCATCAATAAAGGCACACTGGAACCATATCGAATGTTTACCTCCAGAGCTGAACATCGCATTTTACTGCGTCAGGACAATGCGGATATCAGACTCACCCCACTGGCACAAGCCATCGGCATGAAAGGACTTGAAGAGCGTATGGAAAGAGTGGAGCAAAAAAATGCGGGGATCAAGAAAATCGATCAGATGTTGTCTACCGTCAATGCAGATCCTGAACAAATCAATCCGTTCCTGGAATCAATAGGCAATTCGCCCATCGTGCAAAAGACAAAACTTGCACTCATCCTCAGCAGACCGCACATCGGTATTGAAGAAATCATCCCATACCTTCCTCAGCTCGTGGAAGGCCTTGTTGATTTTGATGCAGAGACCATCAGCCTCGCTGAAGTCAATATCAAATACCGCGGCTATATCGAGCGCGAACAAGAGATGGTAGACAAGATGAACCGCCTCGAAGAACTTGCATTGCATGATTCGCTTGACTATTCGAAGATCAATTCACTCAGCATCGAATCCCGCGAGAAACTCACTCGCCTCCGACCCCGCACACTTGGACAAGCCAGCCGTATCAGTGGTGTGTCGCCATCGGATATATCGGTGCTGCTGGTGCATATGGGTCGGTGATTTTTTCTTTTGATTCCAGATGCCAGACTCGCAGATACCAGACGCATTAAGGGTGATGCCAGATGCCAGACATGCAGATGCCAGACGGATTAATGTTTGTAAAATGTTCCCAGACAACAGACTCACTTAGTAGTTATTAATAGCAGGCGTAGCCTGCGTAAACAACGTCACGAGTCTTGTGTCTGCGAATCTGGTATCTGGAATCGGTCATTCGTAAAGATCTTCGATCTCCCTGGCATACCGCTCCATGATTTCCCCGCGCCTGGGTTTATAGGTCGCGGTCAGCAAACCATTCTCCGGACTCCAGGTATC
>JANNSS010000240.1:0-21116 GCA_031402955.1 Saprospiraceae bacterium | reverse complement strand
GCCCCGACTTTCAAGTCGAAGGGAAAAGGAAGCAGGATCAAATATGCACCTACGAGGCATGATGCCCCATCGGGGCTATATGTGTGTAGGATCAAATTGAATGGCCCCGACTTTCAAGTCGAAGGGAAAAGGAAGCAGGATCAAATATGCTCCTACGAGGCATGATGCCCTATCGGGGCTACATGTCGGTAGCATCGAAATAGCAAAACCAATCATGCCCCATCGGGGCTACATGTCGGTAGGATCAAATTGAATTGCCCCGACTTTCAAGTCGCGGGAAAAAAAGCCCTGAAGGGGCGCGATTGTAGGAAGGGGGTTCAGCCCCTGACAGAAAAAGCACTATGCATATGTAAGCTTTTGATCTCTAAAGCGAAACAGATATTTATTTTTTTCTACCTCCTCCCGGAGATACAAGGGCAGACCTACCTCTAAAACTTTATGAACTGAAGTGTATAACTCATTTCCGCTTAATTACTTAACTTGCTTGATAATACCTAAAAGTCTCTATCCAGCTATTTGTTCACATCGCTTTTCCCATGATGAAACCTTGTTTCATATTTTGGTTGTGTATGCTCCATTTGTCAGGTCTTGGACAAGATCTTCAACAACTGGGGAAAAAGGACTCCTTAAAAACGGTGAAGGAAGCACTGGGTGATCCATTTACCATCACCGGAAATCTCAATGTCAACCTCCGGGCCTATCGTGCCTGGGATATCGATAACCGGCAATACCCCTACTCCAGTACCATCGCTGCCAATGCCACGATAACAACTTATAAGATTGTCATCCCTATTTCATTTGTGTTGCACAATCTCGATGAGGACGACAGCCCTTTTCAAAAAGGATATTGGGATGGCTTTCTCACCAACCAGGGCAACCGACTGACCCGTATTGGCGCCAGCCCTTACTATAAATGGAATAACGGAAAAGCCACCCTGCACCTGGGACACCGGTACATGAACTTTTCAGAATTTACACTGGCCAATCACTATTTTTTAGGTGTAGGGGCAGAAGTAACACCCAACAGGTGGCGATTAGCTGCCATGGGTGGCAGGCTCGCCAGAGCTGAACCGCAAAGCGTATCTCTGCGGTCGCCAAATATCGAGCAATACACACGCACAGGGTATGGATTTAAAGTTGGTTATGGTACCCAAAATGATTTTATTGAAGGCTCTCTTTTTTCAGCCAGGGATGATCCCAATTCGTTGGACCAGCCTTATGACTCCCTATTCATCGTGACACCACAGGAAAATCTTGTGATCGGGATCAAGGGCAGAAAACAACTCACCGACCAGATCAATTTTCAATTCGAATTGGCAGAAAGCGCCTTGACACGCAATGCCAATGATGCAGACTATGATGAGGGATTACCACTGTACAATAGTTTCTTGTTTCAAAGGAAATCATCCAGTATGTTCCGCACAGCCGCTGATGTCAAACTGGAATATAGCAAAGGTGATTTCAAGGCCGGCCTTGACTACCGCCGCATTGATCCGGAATACACTTCCCTTGGCGCTTATTTTTTCAATGAAGACCTGGAAAATATAACCGCCTTCTCTAACTTCAGCCTGTTACAAAAGACAAAAAAACCATTGCGCCTCATGTTACAGGCAGGTGTGCAACGAAACAACCTGGATGGAAAAAACGAAGCTTCGTTCAGGAGATTCATCGGATCTGCCAACGCCGCCTATGCGGTCAATGACTGGACTTTTGGCGCTTTCCTCTCCAACTTCAGTTCGAGAGTCGATTATCAACTCAATCCTGAACTCGATTCTCTCAATGCCGTTATCGTTTCCCAGGAATTCAACCTGAATGTCAGTAAAGTATTTCGTGGCAATGGGGCATCCTTTCAGATTCTCAATGTTATCGGTGGTGTTCAAAGTGTGAACGACCAAATTGAAAATCCACAAGAGAGCGCAGCCTCAGATCTGTTCTTTGCCAACGCCTCCTATACCATCTCCACACGGTCGCAATGGCAATACACCGCAACCGGGGATTTTAATTCTAATGCACTGAATAGCATACAACTCAACCGATACGGTGCAGGTTTTCAGATTTCAAAAGGCTCAAAGAACAGTAAATTTCAAACAGGGCTTGGGATGAATTACTATCTCCAGACCAGCAGCGAAGATTATGAAAACCATCTGTGGAGCAATTTTCTTCGAGGCACATGGCAGGTCTTCAAAGACCAATCATTTAACTTTCAGATCAACTGGCTAAGAAATAATAAAAAAGGTACCGGCACCAATGTGGACTATTCGGAGTTAATGGGAAGTGTTGGCTATAATATACAATTTGGTAATCAACGCACTCCCAAATATGCGAGTGATAAACCAGGAAAGAATAAATCAAATACAGAATGAAAGTAGATGGCAGTATTGATTAAGGGGGTGCTTAGCATTTGGCGAAGTTTGGCCATATTGATGATGGTCGCAAGCTGTGGTTTCCTCCATGCACAGCAGGTGTATCCTGTATGGGTCACCCCTATGCCTGCAATGTTTTCTGCAGCTACGGTGTACCTGGGTGACTTTGCGCATATAGAAGCTACGGCAGGGAGGCTCAACTTTATGATCGAATTAAGAGATCCCGTCGAACTCACGCGCCAGGTACATTTCCGTCTTCATGTCGAACGCAATGGTACCACCGTGATGATGACCGACCCTGCATTCTTACCTCCCCTGCTCACGTTGCAGAAAAATCAGCCCATCATGATCAATGGCACTGATCTCGCTTTCTATTTTGATCTCAATCACCTGGTCGGTGTGTCGGGCTTTGCGCTGAATAATGTCTTACCGGAAGACTATTATTCCATTTGTATCGAAGTCATCGACTTCCTAAGACAGGAACCTATTTCAGATAAAGTTTGCGTCAGCGGTTTTCTGAATCAATTGTCCCCGCCCATCCTCTACATGCCTCAACCTAATATCAACATAAGCTACGGGCAATCCATCAGCATGATGTTCCATTGGCAATTGACCGGCATTTCATTGCTCTTTCAATCCAACATCCGGTACGAATTCCAGTTAAGAGAATTGACACCTGGCTTAGATAATTCGCAGGATGCTTTTGATAGTCACAATCTCATTTTCGACCAACCGGATATCTACAACTACTCGCTGATCTATGATGCCGGAATGCCTCCGTTGGTCAAAGGTAAAACCTACGTATGGAGGGTCAGGGCCTTTGCAAGGGATAATAATGGAATGGAAATTCCGGGATACTTTCATAACAATGGCTTCAGTGAAATATGGCAATTTACCGTGCCGGAAGATCCAGGCCCGGATGTAGAATCCTGCAATCCACGTCCACCTAAGCCTGTTCAAAACAGGGTTCCCATTCGTCAGTTGTCTGTCAGTGATGTAGTACATATCGGTCATTTTGAGATGACCATCACTGCTTGTGAAAACTGCCTCGGCGAAAACGCAAGTGGCAGCGGAAAGATCCTGATTCCGTTTTTGGACCTGGATATGGATGTGCGTTTTGACAACCTGAGTGTCAATGAGCGGAAAGAAGCGTACGCAGGACAGGCAAATGTGATACAGGCGGAAGTGTTGCAGTCAAAACTTAAAGCGAATGCGGATGGCACCATCAGTTTTGCAGAGCCTAACCCATTGACGGAAACGGATGTCAGGTTGATCATAGACGCGTTACAGAAGCAACCCGCTACGCAATCATTTTCACTTCCGTATTCCCTGCAAGACAAACTCAAATTATTATTTAATGTGGATATGCCACACGATCTCATCATGAGTGATATGTGGTTTATGCCGGACGGAGCGAAGTTTAACGCCATCATGCTGGTGCCTGATGGCCTTGGCGGGTATGCCCGCTTTGGGGCGTCCAATATTGCGATTGACAACGCAGGACTTGATTTCAGGGAGCTTCATCTTTTCCTAGCGGAAAATACAGTCATGCCCGGCTTCGATAAACAACCTGTTGTTATTCTTGCAAAGGGAAATCAAGTCGCACCTGATCAGGGGAGCTACATCGCTTTTAACTGCGAAGGGTTTAAAGCATTCAACCTCCAGGGAAGATATGCATTTGATAAAGAAAGACTAGTCAGGGCAAGCAATTCTTCTTTGCCAGCCAGTGCGACATTTACTATAAATACACCTGTCTGGGGTGATTTCATGGCGATTGCTTCGATGCCAGATTTTGCGATTCAGGGCATGGAGGATTGGCGTTTCCATGTGATGAATGCTGTTGCTGATTTCTCAGGTGAAGAAAGTAAGGACCAAGATGAAATACCTGGTGGCCTCGATTCTCTGGATAAAGTGTGGAAGGGATTTTACATCAGTGATCTTTCGGTTACGCTTCCGCAGGATCTTAAATTCGGAACGGAACGCGCATTGGCCATGGCTACTAAAAACCTGGTGATTGATTCACTCGGTGTTAACGGAAGTTTAAAAGGACAAAACCTGCTTGCCCTGGGTACAGGTCATGCCGGGGATTGGGGCTTGTCCTTCGAAGAGCTGCAATTGAACATTGTAAACGACAGCTTTATCGATGCCCCGATCAAGGGAAGAATTATTGCGGCCCCGCTTGGTGATACCATCACATACCATGGAAAGATTTTTATCGATAAGGGAACGAAACTATATGCGCTGGATCTGGTGCCAATGGGTTCCATTGATCTTCCATACTTACAGGGTGGTTTTGATTTTAAAGATGGAAGTGTCATATCCATCCGGAAGGAGATGCCATTCTGTGTATCCGAATGGACGCCTTATGCAGATCTCAACGTAGACATGAACATGACCATGCAGGAAGCAGATTTCGCCAAATTAGGAGGACCGGGCATGAGCGATGTGATGACCGAGGTCAAAACCGGATTAGGTACAGCGGATGAATTTACGTTTGAGGTATCAGGGTTAAGTATCGAAGGTTTTAAAATCAACCATCCAACGCTACCTGAAGGAAAACGATTCGGATATGATGATACCTCCTTGTCGGATGGGAGCATTTCCCTTGCAGGGATCACGATGAGCATGGGCGGATTTGACTTGCTGGAAGAAGAGTTTGAAATGGATGGCAAGAAGAGGGGATTAGGCATGGGCTATCATATGAATCTGGGTAACTATGGTATTATTTCAAAATTCTGGGCACTGGACAATGGCATGGATGCCTTTGTTCCTTTTAGCCTGGCGAAGATTGAAATTGATTTTCCGAAAGTTTCGAAAACGGCTTTCCGTTGTGAATGCAAGTCACCTGACTCCGGCAGCAATCTTCCTGATTATTGTCAGCCTCCTGTTTCTCCTGAGGTCGCGATGACCTTGACTGTTGGCAGCAAGGTGAAGATCGGACATTTTAAAATGGAAGTGGTAACACTCTCCGGAAACAATGGTACGGGCAGGATAGCCATTCCATTTCTAGGAAGTGAATTGGAAGTGCTATTCCATAATCTTCAACTGGATCCCAATGGCATGATGACTGGTGGAACAGTTCAATCAGCGATCAGTCCATCTTTCGCTGACATTACTGAAGATGCTTTGCAGGTAGTCACCGGGCCGTTGCATTTGAAGAAGATTAAGGATGGCCGCGCCTTCATGGAGAAGATGAACACCCATATGGAGGAAATGGGTGATATACTGACATGTCCTGTTTTAGTCGACGGCATCGTCAATACACTGGATCAACCTGTGCATGTAGGCGATTTCGATTTCCTGCTGATGGGAATTCATTTTGGTCCTGATGCTGCAAGGCTCAACAGTCTGGTGATGTTTGAAACGCCTGAAGGAAAATATCTGAAATTTGGCATAGCTGGTGTTCCATTTCGTCCGGATGGTTTTGATTTGAAAAATTTAAATCTCTACCTCGATGAAGAAGTGATGGTACCGGCATATCAAAGTGAAGAAATCCGCTTGCTGACCAGTAAGGAAGGTGATCCGGGAAGCGGAAGCTTTATACGTTATGATTGCGATGGATTTAAGGATTTCAATCTGAAGGCAGTGTATTCATTCAGCAAAAGCTTATTGATCAACCCTGCTAATTCTTCGTTATCTGCGGAAGCGCTATTGACGATAGCTACACCCACCTGGGGAAATTTCACCGCTACGGCGCATATGTCCCCATTTATAATTCCTGAATTGGAGGGCTGGCTCTTTGAAGTGGTGGAAGCAGGCGCAGATTTTGCTGCAGACCGGAATATCGATCCTTTAGTTTATCCTGAAGGATATCTGACAACCGGTATTGACTGGAAGGGTTTCTATATAAAAACACTTAAGGTAAGCGTGCCCGATGGTCTGAATTTTGGAAACCTGAGAACCTTTGAAATGTCGGGTGAAAACCTGGTCATAGATCATCGCGGGCTATCGGGTTCATTGAAAGGAGATGATTGGTTACCTCTGTCTAAACCATCCAGCACTTATTGGAATTTTTCTTTGCGGGCACTTGAGCTTAATGTATTCCAAAATCATCTTGTCAATGCAAACTTCATTGCCGATAGGGAAACAAGGCCCTTGCGTGATCTGATCAGATATAAAGGGACCATCTTCAAAGCACCGGGCACTTCAGGAATAAATCATTCGATATATGCCACTGATATAATCATTTATGGAAGGAAAATTTACTAACCGAAGGTCAATTAAAACAGGCGTTGTGGCTCTATCAGGTCATCTCCATTGGAGAAATGGATATGTATTATTTCATATTCTGTTGTACTTCATGACCGGATATCAAATGACCTATGCCACAAATCCGGATGCAGGCTTTCCTTTTCCACTTGTCGCTCCGGTAAATGATAATCTGTGCAATGCTATACCCTTAACGCTTGGGGCACCATGTGCCGGATATACATATACAACCATTGATGCCACCCTTGAACCTAATGAACCTAACCCCACCTGTTTCATTGTTGAGAAAACAGTTTGGTTTTCGTTTACGGCTCCAGTGACCGGAATCGTGCTCATCACTAGCACACATGCTGATCCCGGATTGTGGATGGTGAGGGGTCTTTATGTTCTTGCCGGTGGCCCACCCAATTGCAATAACCATACTAATCTATATCAACTGACCTGCAGCAGCGATCAATACGGACCATCGCTTTGGTATTGCGGGCTTGCACCCGGGGAAACCTATTATATACAAATCGCAACAGTCCCCGCCCCCTTTCAGGATGATTTTTGCATTGAGATCGTCGGAGAAGTAACAGCCAATGCAGGTCCTGACCAGGTCTTGTGCAATATGACCTCCACAACACTTGCCGGAAATACACCAATAGTTGATGATGGACAATGGGCTGTGATCTCCGGCACAGCGACTATCACTGATATTAATTCTCCTACATCCGGGGTTACAGGTCTCGTGCCAGGTACATCGGTGACGCTGGAATGGAATACCGGGTTCTGTCCTGAAACTTTTATTAATGAGGAACCTCTTACCTTGATGAACTATGTCAGCAGCGATCAGATGACCATTACTGTTGATGCATTGCCTACAACTGCTAATGCCGGCTTTGATCGCCTGACCTGTGATACCCTCACAAATGCCATTGGCAATGCGCCTATAGTCGGGACAGGATTATGGACCGTCGTGAGCGGCACAGCCACATTAGCCACCCCAACTTTACCCTCAACCAATGTAACCGACCTGGTGTATGGTTCAGTAGTAACCTTGCAATGGACAATTACAAATGGAACTTGTCCACCGAGTACGGACCAAATGACGATCAGTACCCTTACGGATCCAAATGCAGGCCCGGATCAACAATTATGTACCAATGTTAATTCAACCACACTAGCTGCAAATCCTGTCACGGTAGGTTTAGGATTTTGGTCCGTAATCAGTGGCATGGCTACCATCACTGATAATCTCTCACCGACGACCAGCGTAACACTTACCCCAGGCGTCCCGACAGCTCTTGAATGGTTTATCTTTTTTCCTCCGGAAGGATGTGATAGAAGAGATACCATGATGATTACCTGGGCAGATCCACCAAGTGTTGCATTGGCCGGCCCGGATCAGGTAATGTGTAACCAGACTACTGCTACATTAGCTGCAAATACGCCCATGGTTGGAACAGGTTTATGGACGGTAGTGAGTGGCACTGCAATGGTTACAAATCCATCATCACCAACTTCCGAAGTGACCGGCCTGGTGCCAGGAACTTCTGCAGTACTTCAATGGACAATCACCAATGAACCTTGCTCAAGTAGTAGTGATCAAATGACTATTACTACTGGCGAGGTCACCATAGCCGATGCAGGGCCGGATCAGGATCTTTGCTATGGGTTTGATAACACAACGAACCTGGAAGGCAATACCCCAATCATTGGAACCGGATTGTGGACTTTGATTTTAGGCTCAGCAACGATATCAGATCCAACATCTCCGACTACTTCGGTAACCGTCACACCAGGATTTATTGCGCTATTACGCTGGACGATTACAAACGGGGCTTGCTCAAGTTATGATGAGGTTATAATCTATTCTAATTCCGTTATAGTCACTGCCGGGCCAGACCAGGTTTTATGTAATCTAACCACCACACAACTTGCAGGGAACATCCCACCCCCTATTGTGGGTGAAGGAACATGGACTGTACTCAGCGGATCAGCAACCATCACCGACCCTTCATTGTACAACACGACCGTGACAAATCTCATACCAGGCACTACCGTCACACTTCAATGGGAAATATTTGATAACGCTTCCGAATGCTTTGCTTATGATGAGATGACCATCACAGTAGATGCTCCAGTAACTCCAGCGAATGCCGGTCCCGATCAGATTCTGTGTGATTTGTCCACTACAACACTGGCAGCAAATACACCGATGACCGGCACAGGTATCTGGACAGTTTTCCCTGGCAGCACAGCCACCATTACGGATCCCTCATCACCTACCTCCGGTGTGACAGGGCTGTTACCTCCCTTTTCAGCGGCAAGCCTTTCATGGACCATTACAAATGGCGCATGCATCAGCACTGACTTTATGAATGTCATCGTCAGGGCAATCCCTATAGCCTTCGCCGGCAGCGACCAACAATTATGTAATACCACCACCACCACATTGAACGCAACTCCACCGCTTTGTTTTGGAGAAGGTGTTTGCGAAACCGGACTGTGGACACTCATCAGCGGAACAGCAAATATTACTGACCCAACATCTCCTGTTTCCGAGGTGACTGGCCTCATCATTGGTAGTTCAGCTACCCTTCAATGGACCGTTTCCGGTCCCGGCGGTTATTGTTCTGCCAGTGATCAAGTGACCATCACTGTTGATGCATTGCCAACGATAGCCGATGCAGGGCCCTGGCAGAATTTATGTGAGCAATATTCAACAACGCTGGCAGGAAATGTACCTGTCATCGGGACAGGATTATGGACCTTATATGGTTTGGGTACTCTAGCCGATCCAACATCACCCACCTCTGGTATAACGGATCTTTTGCCAGACACCCAAGTTGTACTAGTTTGGACCATTTCGAATGGGATCTGTCCATCGAGTGATGATTTTGTTGTCCTTTTTACTGAAACCTCGCCTGTCACCAATGCAGGTATGGACCAGCAGTTGTGTAATGTTACCACAACTGAATTAAGCGCAGATCCACTCCTTTGTGGTGACTATGGTGGATACTATGTTTGTGAAACCGGATTGTGGACCGTGATCAGTGGAACTGCAAACATCACTGATCCATCGTCACCTTTTTCAGAAGTAACAGACCTTATACCGGGTACTTCAGTTACCCTTCAATGGACCATTTTCGGTCTCAGCGGTAATTGTTCTGCCAGTGATCAAATGACGATCACAGTGGATGCATTGCCTACCACCTCCAATGCAGGACCGGATCAACAACTCTGTAACCAGACGACTACAACCTTAGCAGCTAATACGCCTGTTGTAGGGAGTGGACAATGGTCAGTCATCAGCGGTATAGCAAACCTTACCAATCCATACTCACCCACCTCCGGGGTGAACAGCCTTGTACCTGGCGCATCCGCAGTACTTCAATGGAATATTGCGAATGGAAACTGCCCCCCAAGTGCTGATCAGATGACGATCACGGTATATGCTTTGCCCACAACATCCAATGCAGGGCCCGATCAACAATTATGTAACCAAACCACAACGACCTTAGCTGCAAATATCCCAGCGATAGGGGCAGGTTCGTGGACACTCATCAGTGGAACAGCTACCATCACAACTCCAGGCTCGCCAACCTCCGGTGTGACCGGCCTCGTGCCAGGTACATCCGCAGTACTTCAATGGAATATTGCGAATGGAAGCTGCCCCCCAAGTGCAGATCAGATGACGATCACAGTATATGCTTTGCCCACAACATCCAATGCAGGGCCTGATCAACAACTCTGTAACCAGACGACTACCACTTTAGCAGCTAATACGCCTGTTATAGGGAGCGGTCAATGGTCAGTCATCAGCGGAACAGCTAATATCACCAATCCCACATCACCAATGTCAGGTGTAACCGGACTTCTTGCTGATGCATCTGTTGTCCTTCAATGGACCATTTCCAATGGAACTTGTCCTTCGACTACAGATCAGATGACCATCACAAACTTTGCATTGCCAACCCCTGCAAATGCAGGTTCGGATAAAGAACTTTGTGATCAAACAACAACTACCCTATCCGGTAATAATCCGACTGTTGGAATCGGAATGTGGTCAGTCATCAACGGAACAGCCAACATCACAAATCCATCATCGCCAGTTTCCGGCGTTACAGGACTTATTCCAGGCACGACCACTACACTCCAATGGAGTATATCCAATGGTGCCTGCCCTGCGAGTACAGATCAGATGACCATCACAGTCTACGCCTTACCAACAACAGCCAATGCCGGACCTGATCAGCAATTGTGCAATCAGACTACTACAACATTAGCCGCAAATAATCCCTCTGTGGGCAGTGGGCAATGGACAGTGATTAGCGGAACAGCCAACATCACAAATCCATCATCGCCAGTTTCCGGTGTTACAGGACTCATGCCTGGCATATCCACAACGCTTCAATGGGAAATTACCAATGGAACCTGCCCGCCAAGCGCAGATCTGGTAAAGATCAAGGTCGATGAATTACCAAGCCCCGCAGAAGCAGGACCCGATAAGTTCTTATGTGACCAGTCAGCAACTGTGGTCAATGCATTAGAACCCTTGATTGGAAGCGGAATGTGGTCAGTCATCAGCGGCACGGCCACAATCATACCTCCGGATCAGCATTTGGCTGCAGTACTTAATCTCGTCAACGAAACAACAGCGACATTGCAATGGGCAGTATCCAATGGAACTTGTCCGGCCAGCACCGATCAAATAAGTATCACTGTCAGTGAAGCTCCAACTGAAGCAGATGCCGGTCCGGATCAATTAGTCTGCTATTCAACTATCACCCATCTTCAGGGAAATACTCCCGATGTGGGTGTGGGCTATTGGTTAAAACTCAGCGGACCTGGCGAAATCACTGCTCCTGAATCACCAACATCAGAAATAACAGGTTTACAATCCGGAATACCCACGATTGTCCAATGGACGATCCGGAATGGATACTGTCAACCCAGCAGCGATGAAGTAATGCTTGAAATCACTGATGATGTTGTTTCCGCAGACGCAGGTCCGGATCAATTGATTTGCGGGGAAACCTCAGTCGCCTTAACGGGAAATGATCCCGGAATGGGAAATGGATTCTGGACGATTGTGCAAGGTTCAGCAACGATAGCTGATCCAAACAATCCAACGACAACAATATCTGATTTAATACCAGGGAAAACGATCGTTTTGGAATGGACGATTACCAGTGGTTCGTGCCCGCCAAGCAATGATCAGGTAAGCATTTTTGTAGACCAATCTGCAGGCTTCGCGGATGCCGGTCCTGACCAGGTGCTATGCCAACAACTAACCACTATGGTGGAAGGTAATATTCCAAATGGCGGAAGTGGCCAATGGACCGTTATTAGCGGCAGTGCTGATGTGTTCCCGACTGATCAGCCAGTAGCTCAGGTAATGAATCTCTTACCGGGCACGGCCGTGATTCTTCAATGGACGGTTTCAAATGGTGTGTGTCCGCCAGACAGTGATCAGATCGCCATCATTATAGAAACAGAACCCAGCATTGCCCTTGCAGGTGTTGACCAGGCTTTATGTAATGAGACCAGTGCATTGGTATCTGCAAATACACCTTTGTCAGGTGCAGGCAACTGGTCTGTTGTTTTGGGACAGGCAAATATTCAGGACCCTTCCTCTCCATCGACAGCTATTTCAGGTTTGATCCCCGGAACTTCAACTGTTTTGCAATGGGAAATCACAAGCGCGGGTTGTCCACCAAGTAATGATCAGCTCCTGATCCAGATTGATGAACTTCCAACAACAAGTGATGCCGGTACAGATCAAATGCTCTGTGATAATACAAATACAAGTTTGCAAGCCAATACGCCACTCATTGGGCAAGGTTCATGGACAGTGCTTAATGGATCAGCTTCACTGACTGACCCCTCTTCATCCACTTCTCCTGTCACCGATCTGCAGCCAGGCCAATCAGTAACATTGCAATGGACTGTGTCCAATGGCGTTTGCCCTGAAAGCAATGACCTTATGACCATACAGGCCGATCATCTGCCATCCATAGCCGATGCAGGTGCCGATCAGGTGATCTGTGGTGATATCCCGGCATTAATCCAGGCAACGGTTCCGGTATACGGACAGGGCCAATGGAGCGTTATAAATGGCACTGCAACGCTTGCAGATCCACTCTCACCGGCTACGATGGTCACGAACCTTGTACCCGGTAATACTGTCACACTGCAATGGACTGTATCTAATGGGACATGTCCTCAGACCACCGACGAACTTATTATTGAAATAAAAGAAGCACCAACGGAGGCAGATGCAGGTGTTGACCAATCCTTGTGCGAACAAACACAAAGTTTACTCAATGCAAATATTCCAACTGTTGGAACAGGACAATGGGAAATCATCAGTGGTACTGGCATGCTATCCGACCCATCACAACCCAACTCCGGAGTAACCGGTCTCACGTCCGGTGTGCCATTCATCCTTCAATGGGTAACAACGTATGAAAGTTGTCAAAGTAAGGACACCATCACGATTATCAGCTACGATGCTCCGAACGTTGCAAATGCAGGCGAGGATCAAACCATTTGTACAACGGAAACAATAATGAATGGCAATACACCGGTCATGGGTACAGGGACATGGACGATCCTTTCAGGTACAGGCATTCTGTCAGATGTTTCTAATCCTGTATCCGCTATCACAGGTTTGATTCCGGGTGCTTCAGTTGTGCTGCAATGGAGTATAGTCAATGGTGAATGTCCGGAGACACATGATGAGGTAACCATCCTGGTCGATGCGGAAGCTCCAATGGCCACAGCGGGCGATGATCAGCAACTTTGCGGAGCCACCATCACTACCATGCAGGCCTTGCCTCCAAACATCGGCACCGGAACATGGACAGTCATCAGCGGAACAGCCACCATCGAAGATTCTCTTTCTGAATCAACAACTGTGAGTGGGTTAGTACCAGGAAGCACAACAGTGCTTCGATGGACTGTTTCAGGAAACGCCTGTCCATCCGCTCATGATGATGTTGTGATCACGATTGATGCATTGCTTATGCCGTCTGATGCAGGACCGGATGAAATTATTTGCAGTACAGAACACATGCTTTCCGCCGAAGATCCTGCAGTTGGTACAGGTGTATGGTCAATCATCAGTGGCATTGGTAATCTTCAGGATCAGTTTGACCCGTCTACCTTACTATCGGATGTTCCCGAAGGCACAGCTGTCAGCCTGGAATGGAAAATCACAAGTGGCATTTGTCCGTCTGTCGCGGACACAGTAACCATTACATCTGTGCCAAATCCTGACATACCGATGGCAGGAGATGACCAGGTCCTTTGTAATTCATCACACTCCATACTCATGGCCAATCAACCTGATCCCGGAAAAGGCATAGGGGCATGGTCATTGATTTCTGGTGCAGGAGAAATTGAAAATATCAATGAAAGCATAACCAACGTTACTGAATTGGCGCTGGGGGCAAATCTATTTGCCTGGACAATATCTAATGGCGCATGTGCACCGGCAAGTGATACCGTTGTGATTTTAAATAACGATGGTGCTGAGCTCAAATCCAATTTCCTGGTGAGTGAATTTGCATGCACGGATGATAGCGTCCATATATTTGATATTTCCGGCAACGCGACGCTGCCAAACGGATTTTTCTGGGATTTTGGCGACAATACCACAAGCACTGAGCGTGATCCTATCCATGTGTATACGCAGCAGGGAGATTATACCATTACGTTCACTACCGTCCTCGATGGCTGTGGTACTGCATCAACCTCTAAGGTCATTCGTGTATTTAATTGCGCCACCAATCCGTCCGGGAACGGAGGCACGAGAAAAGTGATGTATGCCAATGTTTTTCCAAATCCCTCCGATGAAGATTTCCAGGTCAATATAAAACTGAGAGCAGAAAGTGAAGTCAAAATCACACTCTGTGATGCGGTTGGAAGAATAACAGAGACGAGGAGGATAACAGATGAAAAAGACATCAATGCGATTTTCGAAGTGGAAGTACCGGGTCTTTATTTTTTCCAAATCCAGGTTGGATTGGAAATCCTGATTTTTAAAGTAGTCAAAGTGGAGACAACGCGTTAACGTGGCTTGCTGATAAATATATTGAAATTCAATTGAGAAAAAATAGAATCTTGAATACACGTCACATACCGATATCGCAATTGAGTGTCCTGTTTGGATTCCTGGTCCTTTTCCAAATAAAGGCGGGAGCCCAGGGAGCTGGTTCTGTAGTCACTGTATTCGCTGACAAATCTGCCGGATATGGTGTGGCCTATGGTACAGCCGATAAGATTGTCACCTGTCTGCACGTCGTTGCCGGAAAAACGACAATCAAGGTAAGGTGGGGTGGAAAAGATGCTGAAGCGACCATTGAAAAGATTTACAAACCTGCTGACCTGGCACTGCTCAAATTAAAAACGCCACTTGGTATTCCCCCGCTGACAGCCTATTCCGGCGAACCACCCTTGGATGAAAATGTAAATTATTTTGAAATACAAACCGGGGCCACAAAAGCGGATTCCAAAGTGACTGTGCTGGATGAGAAAACAAGCCTTGATAAAATCAGTACGCGGATAACAGGTAATACCGCCGGACTTTCTAAATTATTATGTTCAGATGGAGGTCAGTATTATCCCGGCATGACGACTGCTGTCATTAATTTTAAAGAACCTAATATCCGGAAATCACATTCAGGCTCTCCGATCACCTACAATGGTAAAATACTGGGCATGGTGGACGGCGGTACCATTGTCGATGGCAAACCATGTGTCTGGGCTATACGGGCTGCAGACATCGCAAAGTTGATCAGCCAGGGCACCCCGATGCCATCCACCATGAAACCATGTGAAGCTCCCGGTGTGGTCAATAAGTACATGTATAGCGGGACGCGTTCCGATAACCCCATGCTGACCCCAGCAGAAGTTGAACAGGCCAAGGTTTTTGAAACCGCACTCACCTCTTCCGTGAGCTTCAAAGATACATGCGAAAATCACCTGAATGTAAAAGCGGAAATGCGCGTAAGTTTCACACAGGTATTCGAATCGTTGTTTGATGAGAATGCACAGCATGTGTTAGACCTCTTTAGTGAAGAATCAGAATTTGAATTGAGTCAGCGTCTTTCTATTGACAACCTGGCTTTTCAAACCATGGATGTTTACCAGGAAGATATCACTGGCGTTTCTCTCGTGATTCCCTCCGAAAGCCAATTCGCAGTATCGCGCAACCGGTTCGGAAATTTCATTACGCTCAGTAGTCCGCTGGGCACATCAACGCTTTCCATTTATATGGCCCACCTGGATACACCGGAGGATGCGGAAAAAGAAATGGCGCGGTTTAAAGCCATGTGTGTAGTTATGGGCCAGCCAATGGAACCTACTTCAGGTAACACAAAAGATTTCAGGTGCGATGCTGAAAATCCATACTACGAAGAAACGGTTGAGAATTCTATCCTTGACCAAAATGGCAAATTGAAATCTGAATTCCAGGTGACGATGGTCCTCCACAAAACCGATTTTGTTGGAACCATGGTCAGTGTCTCTGACTGGAATACGATGTGGAATAATCCTGAAGAGCGTTTATTCTTTTACCTTCTCGAAATATCAGGCCTGCTTGCCGATTTTACTATTTATTGACAGGACGAACCATTCCCTTTGAGGCGAAGCTTATCCGGGAAAAGATGGAAGTCATCACCTTTTAATCTGGTACAAAAAGTCCTGGATGATATTGCCACGTACAATGCCGTATTGTTCTTCTTCTTTTTTGGACAGCTTATACAATGGAGTCGTTCTTAAATCCCCATAGATTGCATGGGGTGTCTTCCATCGCATGATGAAACCATCATTAGCGGCCGTGAGGACATGACTGCCATCGGGCGTAAAGCAACCGTAATTGACGATATCCGTATGACCCTCGTACCGGGCCAGCAGTTCACCATTGAAGTTCCATAAGTAGGCATCCTGATCATTGCAGGTGGCAAGGATCTGAAGGCCATCGGGAGAAAAATCGATTGAAGTTACATATACACTATGCACCATACTGTCCAGGAGCATTCCTTCTCTGTCCCAGATTTTCACCATTTTACCGGCGGTGACAATGAGGTCACCATCCGATGTGAATTTTGCGATTTTCGGTTTATCATAATGGACTAATGAATCCAGTAAGCTAAAATTTTCAGCCGACCAATTCCGCACAATGCTGTCTGCACAACCTGTCAAAAAACTTCGTCCGTCCGGAGAAAACGCTGTTGAATACACACCTGCCGGATGCCCGAACCTATGCAATGAATCTCCTCGTATATTCCAAAGTGTGGCGCAATTGTCTTTAGTAACAGCAACAAGTAGCGAATCATCCGGTGAAAAAGAAGCCGATAAAACTTCTTCTCGATGACGAAAGGAATCCAAAACAGCACCCTCAAGATTCCATAGCCTTACGAGGCTGTCCCCGGAGGATGTCAGGATCCATTTCCCATGATGGGAAAAAACTGCACTGGTCACTTCCTTGCGGTGTCGTAATTCTATAACCCTGGAATCTTTAGGGCTCCATATTCTTGCGGTACCATCCTTTGAAGCCGTAAGCACCTGTTTTCCATCCTGAGAATAAACAGCTGAAGTCACTTCATCCGCATGTATCAGGCTATCAATGACGCTACCGGATGCATCCCATATTTTCGCGGAGTAATCAGCTGAAGCCGTCACATACGTATTGCCCTCCGGATAAAAATCAACTTTATACATCGCTCCTGGCTGATGTTCAAACCGATGGATAAACGTGTGAGCGAAATCCCAAAGCTTGGCTGTAAAATCATTGGAAGCAGTGAGGATCGATTGGCCATCCGGTGAGAAAACAGCATACACCGTACTTCCTTTACACCTAAACCTATACAGCAGTTCACCATTTTCATTCCATATACTGATAAAGCTTGTATCCGCCACTGGCATCACCGTCAGGAATTGCTTGCCATCCGGTGAAAAAATCGCATGGCGCTCAATCATGGTGATGGAATCCTTAAGTGTATCTCCTATTTCATTGAGTAAACTGATCTTGCCAAAATTGTTGTCAAGCATGCGGTTTTCTGCAAGAGATGAAATGATCACCCGGTTTTCCTGCCTGAGTCTGCTCACATGAGCAGTATATGTACTTGCATTAGCATCTACATACGCTGGAATGATCTTCATCCCATCCGTTGAAAAAGAATCAATGCTGGTGGCTACGTCTTCCGGAATACTATTCTTGTCAGTGATAGTGCCATTTCGTTCCCACAGGGTGATATCGGTGTCTGTACGGGTTAAGATCTGTTGTCCGTTTGGTGAAAAGGCCGCTTCATTGACTTCAATGATATGGGGAAGTCGTTGCACTTCTTTACCATTAAGATCCCACAGGATAGCAAAACCATCTTCTGAGGCTGTAAGCACATTCCGCCCATCAGGTGAAAAGACAGCCGTGTGTACACTTTTGGTATGTTGAAAATTGGCCGCGTAAAATGGGATTTCTTCCTGGGTATGAAAGATATCACTGAGCATCTGCATCACGAGGAAGGGTGATTCCTTTTCAAGCGTGGCATAAGCTTCAAGAGCAACATTAAGCGCGATCGTATTATCCTTTTCTAAAGCCTCACTGGCATTGAAGGCAAGTTCGCCGGCATGGGACCGGAGATATTTTTGATTGGCATTATAATAACTTAGCCCGGCAAGAATGGCAAAAACAAAAACCACGGATACCAGCACTGTGCGGATGATGCGATTCCGTTTTCTTTCCCTTTGTACCTGTATCTTTTTTACTTTGCTGTATTCCAGGAGTGCCTCTTCTTCTTTGGTAAGCCGGCGCATTCCTTTCATACCGTTTTCAACGACTTCCAGATCTGATTCGCTTAGCCAGGCTGTCTTTACAGATTCAATCGTCTCACCGGTCTTTCCATTCAGGATACGTGCGGCCTGCTGGCCGGGGCTCAACGAAATACTATAGTGACGGATGACCACGTGGGCAAGAAGGTTATGGCCTAAATTTGACCCTTGTGCGTAGGCGCCTGTAAGGAGGAATAGGTCTTTGCACTTTCGCACCATCCCCTCTACCACATCTTTCCGGTCAGCATAGTTCTGCGTTCGTTTTGCTGCTTCCAGGATGTTGGATTTGCCTAGAGCAGAGGTATGCTGATAAAGTACGTCCAGCGCAAGGCCTGATTGAACAGGTTCTTCAAAATCTTCCTTGAGTTGCGCTAACTGTTGTATCAAAAACTTGTCAATGATTTCACCGGAGAGGATTCCTTGCTGGTATACTTTCAGGCTGATATAAGGAGTCTGCGCATTTTCCGCTGTGGCAGATGACCATAGGTAGGATAGAATGACTTGCAGGTAGGGGGCCACCAGGGTGGTATCGCTATCCGTCAAATCTCCGGAGAGGGTCACCGGCATATCATTGGCACCCCCTGCTTCAATGGACAACCTGTAAAATTCTTTTGTCACCGGCGACAGCGCTGCCCCGACAATGGCTTCCTTGATTCCATCCCAGTTCAATGGCTGAAGGAACACTTCCGCGTAAGGGAATTTGGCCAACTGCAGGATTTCGGTAAAAGGTGCATGGTATTCTTCGTCTATGCTCAGGATGAGCTTTCCTCTTGGCGCTTTTTTGGTTTCAAAAATGAGAATTAAAATTTCCCGTAACACTTTCCACTGTGCAGGGTCCGGCAGTAGTTCGTCAAGAATGATGATCAATGGCTTTCCTGATTTCTCTTCAATAGAAATCCATTGTTCATAAAAAGAGAGATGCTCCTTTGCAGCCAGCCGGATCAAATGTTCAAGCTCCTGCTCCACAATTTCTTTGGCAACGCCGGAAAGGGTCGGCTGCAATTTCCGGATTTCTCCGATTCTTTCTTCGAGTTTGCTTTTATCCTTCGGTGGCCATTTATCAAGTCCGTTTACTTCCCGAATATTTTCAAAAACTTCTTCGAGTGCATCGGCCATGCTCTTAATTTCGAGATGGCAAAGGGAAACAACATAATCTGATTCAAGACGCGGAGCCAGACCTGCAGCGAGCAAGGATGACTTTCCAACGCCCCTTTTTCCGGAAAGCAGAATAACAGGTTGCTCACGCTGCAACTGGCTATGTAATTTCCGTATATCCTGTCCGCGGCCAAAAAAGATTGCAGCTTCTTCGCGCGTAAAACTCCTGAGCCCGGGATAAGGAGACAAAGGCAACTTCCGGTAATAAGCATTTGGCAGTTCAAGTCCAAACAATGGCTGGTTAGCGGCTTCGGGTAGGTTCCATGCTTTGGATAAAGCGCCACCTTCGCCGATATAGAGCTTCCATGGAAAAGTTTCTTCACCCGGAGCGGCTAAAATACTTTCAACGTAGAGCGTGGACCTGTCTGATATTTTGTTTTCTGTCTTGATCTGGTCGATGGCATCGGTCCATGCTCTTTCGACAGTCGTTCCTGCAGAGAGTCCTTTATAAAAGCGTGTAGACAACCCTGTGGCAATGGTATCATTGATCGTTTGCGATGTGCCGATGACCGCAGGCAAGCCGGCAGCAACAAGTTCTTCGGATTGCTTTTGAGAGGAGCATCCGTTGAGGAAGACCAGCTTGAGGCTTTTTTGTTTGGCCAGGAAAGTGACCAGGCCCTCGCTATGTGCCTGGGCTTTGCCACCGGAAGCGGATTCGAGCAGCAAGGAATAACTATCGGCATGTCCGCCATAATGGAAGATGGCGATGCGGTCGCGGTAGGCGCTGTTTTGAAAAATATCAAAGAGGCGGTCCACCGTGACATCGGGCTCTACGATGACCTGGCAAAGACCGATTTCTTCAGCCTTCATCAGTGCATCCCGGATGGCATTACGCTCCAGGGTCAGGCCCCTGAGATATCCCGCCCCGGTATTTTGTTTGTCATTGGCAAAGGCCAGAAGGATCACTGGTAACATGCAGTAAAGTAAGTGAAAAACGAAGAGTGAAGAATGAAAAAATGAAACGTGAGACGTGAGGCGTGAGACGTGAGTGTCTAGACACAGATTATCCTATACTTCTTACTTCGATATTCCTTGCTCCTTGTTCTATATTTCTATGGCCCTAACCTTCTAATCTACTAAGCTACTAAGCAGATCAGATGAACTCATCAACTTATCAACCTATCAACCCATCAACCTATTCTGTAGACATCTAATCCCATTTGCAAAATCCCGACAATCGTCGATAATGCTAAATCTTTACTTGGGTCTATCCTCAATATTTTCATCCGGGAGCGGTTGCCTTGTTCGAGGGCAGGGTGATCCAGGTGTTTTCCTTCTACCATGAGAATATACGGTTCGTTGGACTTTTTATCTGTCCACAGGTAGCAAAACATCTTTTGCTTATAACAAAAACAAGGCATGCCGTACTTGCGTGTTTCAGTCACCTGCTGGTCCTGTTCGAGTATAATACTTCGTAACGCAAGCAAACAACTCCGGGTGGGTTCGTCTTTATCTAGATAGAAGTGATCCGGTTCTTGCAACATTGAAAGTGGAAAGTGAAAAATGAAAAATGAACCGCTAAATGATTTTTACCTGCCGTTAAAAACGGCTGCACAGGAGATTGCCTGA
>JANNSS010000239.1:0-15198 GCA_031402955.1 Saprospiraceae bacterium | reverse complement strand
GGAATTTCGGGATCAATAGATTGTAAATTTTGAATGTATGTAAAAATTTACATGCCAAAGCGGCATTGCGTAACAATCCCTCACCACAAAAATCCATTTGACATCAAGTATATAATTTCCAACTTTTATGTAAAAAGTTATTATTGGTTAAATGAGCTTTTACATGAGGAGAATATGTATCGAATACTTACACACCGAAAACCGGCGGATCATTTAATACGGAGGAGGAGGTGATGGAAATAAATCTGCTCGCAAAATCCTCAGCTTTACTTTTGCATACGACATCTTAACAGCATTTAACTTGGTGGCATAACAGGGGATTTGACTGTACCCCTGAAAGAAAGAACAATGTGGTGATTAGAAACGGTTTTCTACGAATTTTCGTAATGTAGATTATCTGGAAAGTATGCGTGGCTATTGGCTTACTCCTGATGTCTTTCATTTAGTTTATTAATCGCCTCCGTCCGGTTGGATACCTGCAGCTTGTCGTAGATCTTGTGGATGTGCTGGGTGACGGTGCCATAGGTGATGTTGAGGAGCTCGCCGATTTCCTTGTACATCAAACCTTTGGCCAGATGTTGGAGTATCTCTTGTTCCCGGGGAGAAAGGGGTAGTACTGAATGTGCACGGCTGACCTGCATTTTCTGGAACTGGTCCAGTACCCGGCGTGCAATACTGGGACTCATCGGAGAACCGCCGCCGTGCAGTTCACGCACTGCTGTCAGGATCTTATCTTCTTCGGCACCTTTGAGGATATACCCTTTAGCACCTGCCTGCAGGGAATTGAAAATCTTATCGTCATCTTCATAGACCGTAAACATGCAAAACTGCATGGTCGGGCAGTATTTATGCAAAAACTGAATGGCATCAATTCCACTGGCTCGTGGTAATCCGATGTCCACGATCAGAATATCCACCGGCTGCTGGGGCAGGAAGTGCATAGCATCTTCAGCATTAAAGTATACCTGCTGGCATTCCATATCGTCCTCTTCATTAAAGATATCCCTGAGATACTCAGCGACATCCTTCAGATCTTCCAGTACCGCCATCTTTATCTTAGGCACCGGCTTCTGGTTTTATGGGGACAATGATATGGATGTGCATGGCTTCAGGTGTTTTTTCAAAGGTAAGCTCCCCGCCGGCAGAATCCATACGCTTTCTGCAATTAAAGATCCCATTTCCCCTGTCTGAAGCCAATGCCGGATCAAATCCCTTGCCGCCGATTTCAGCAATGTGGATGACCAGCTGATGATTCGTGGTGATTTCAATTTCCAGGCGTTCTGCACCAGAGTATTTCACAGCGTTGTTGAGCATCTCCTTAAATACGAGAAATACATTTCTCCGTTTTTCCCCGCCCATGGAAACCTGATCCAAATGTTCCGATCCGGAAATAAATTTTAGAGGAAGTTGATGTTCTTCAAGATATTCAGATGCATACCTGCGCAGATACCCGACCAGATTTTCAGCGGAATCAAACCTGGAGTTCATCGCCCAGATGATCTCGGACATATTGCGTACGAGCCTTTTGCTGTGCTCTGAAATACGCTTGATCTGTTCGGTCTCGGCTGAGTCCCGGGCTTGCTTCAGCGCTTTGTCGCTGAGATATCGTATCGTCGTCAGTCCTGAACCCAGGTCATCATGCATTTCTGAAGCTATGCGATTCCGTTCATACTCAACTGCTTTTTGCTTTTCGATGATCAGTGCCTGTTCGCGGACGACCTGATTTCTCTTTTCGAGTCGGCGTTGATAATAGATGCGCACCACCCCATAAATGATTCCAATAGCTAATAATACACAGAGCGTAATAAACCACCACGTCAGATAAAAGGGCGGATCTATAATAATCTCAATCGCTCTCGGTGTTTCATTCCAGTGTCCGTCAGCATTGGCACCCAGGAGGAGCAATGTATAGCAGCCATGTGGCAGATTAGCATATCTGGCAAAGCCTTTTGCACTTTGCGATTCTACATAATCGGGATCCACACCTACCAACTGATACTTAACCCGTGTTGCGTCCGGATCTGCATAATCAATGGCATGAAAATCAAAAGAAATCGTATTCTGCTTATAGGTGAGCTCATAGGTATCCTTAAACTCTGGAACTAAGATCGTGGAATCAAGCTTATCATTTATTTTAACGGAGCGAATATAGACAGGAGCTTCCTTGGTAGAAGTAACCACCTCATCAGGATGAAAGTAGTTTAACCCATTGATGCCCCCAAAGAATATATGTCCATCCGCTGTTTGGAGATAAGCATGCGAATTAAATTCATCTGCCTGTACTCCATCCATCCGGGAATAAACCTTGGCAATTTGTGATTTGGGGTTATACTTCAGAATTCCTTTATTAGAGGATAGCCAGAAATTCCCTGCTGTGTCTGCGATCACCGCATAGATGGTTTGTGCAAGTATATTTTCTTTATCCACGATCTGGGTAATCTCCTTTGTATCGTGCCGGATAAAAAAAAGTCCGGAAGTGTTTGTCAGATAAATTCCGGATTTGGCTTTATCCTCCAGGACACTTCTAACCCCTCCCCTAATCGCTAACTTGTAGGAAAATCGGTGTTCATGATTATCCTGGGATGGCCTAAGCACCAGCACAGAGGCATCGTCGTTACTGATATAAAGGTTTCCGGCCAGGTCCGTTTTAAAATCCCTGGTAAGCGTTGCGTGACCTTCAAAATGTCCATAAGGTTTGCAAGTATATGCCTTGTCAGATAGCTGAATCTCCATCAAAAGATCTGTCCTGCAACTGGCAACTATTTTACCATTTACGAGTTTTTCGATCTGATCAATAAATAAAGAAGCATATGAAGGATCAGGTTGTAATTTCTTAATTTTTCCAGACTTCAAGTCTAATACATACAACCTATTGCTGCAACTAAACAAAAACTGTTGAGCGTCTACCAGTGTGGCACTGGTAGATGTAAAATTACTGATTCCATCAGGCAAGTCAAGCCACTGCCGCAATATATCCCCTTTTTCATTCATCATCACGATACCTTGTCTTCTCGTAGTGATGAGATAGGTATGAGGCGTTAAGGAAAATATTTTGGCAATATTAAACGGCTTTTGATTGGAACCTGTATTTAAAAAATGTTGAAATTTTTGTTTGCGGAGATTAAAAAAAAATACACTTTGGCTGGCGCCCCCGATCCACAGTGTTGAATCCTTGTCGATATAAGGGAGAGTTAGATAATTGGCCGCTTCCTTCGTTTCGGCACGCATGGGAATAAAGCGATCTAAGATGATATCCCGGGCCGGATCATATTCAATCATTTCGTTCGGATGAACATTGACCAGTATTCTGTTGCCCGATAATTCCAGAACACCATTGATCCTTGCTCCAATCCGGGAAGATTGAAAGAGAATATGGCCATTGTGTGGATCTAATTGTACCAGTTTTCCGTCAGCCAAGCCCAACCAAAATTTTTTCGAATCAGACCAATAAAAGGCACTTAATTCCCCTTCAATCCTGCTTACCCATTTCCTTTGAAATCCATCCCCTAGCGCATACATTTCATATCCAGAAGCGATCAGGCAGAAAAGCATAATCGTATTACGATCGTGAATGATCATGACCGGGTTCGTATCTGAAAAATCAAATGGAAAAGTTTTCTTAATGCTGCGTTTTGCCACATCAAAAATAAATAGTTCATTTCCTGCCCGCAGATACAGATCATTTCCAGAGAGAAAAAGTGCTGAATGATTTGCCGTCAGGGTATCTCCGCTAGTGTCAACCATGAATGTATAATCCACACTATCCGTTTTCGGATTGTAATGGTGTAATGCTTCTGAAGTTGTAAACCATACGATACCGGTGGAGTCTTCAAAAAAAGTGTTTGACATACTATTCCCTGCCATATGATGGGTCGAAGGCTGATATGTTCTCGTCTCCTGTCCATCGAAAATATTGAGGCCATCCCAGGAAGATATAAAGACCTGGTGATGCGAGGATTTGTATAAAAAATAATTTGTGTTTTGTGAAACAGTGATGGATGAACAACCTTTATATTTTGTCTGCCCTGTCACCAAGGCAACCGGACACAAGATCAAAAATGCTATGGTATACAAAAACTTCATTCCTGCAATTTAACACCTCTGGTAAATATCTGATACGTCGGATCACTTTTAGCCTGGAAGATGGTCGCCATTCGGCCTGCCTTAAAGGCTTCAAGGACATTATAGGATTTGAAATACGTAAGGAGGTACCCGTATAAAAACATTTCGACAAACCTGGGGACTGAACTTTGATGATCTGCAATAAAGTAATCAAAATGACTCCGGGGCTCCATCGCATAAAAGGTTTCACCACAGGTGAATATACCTAGTACAGTTGGTTTCACTTTTTTAGCATTCACCACGTCAGCAATCATCCCTGGCGTCAGCAATTTGTTTCCCAGCCGGATATGACCTTCATATGTATCACTTTTATCCTCCCCATGACCGGCTATAAAAACCTGGTCATAGACTCTCCATGATTTCAGCATAGCAGACGGTTCAAAATCTTCACCTGCCGCCATGACTGTAATTCCCTCATGAATGTTGCAGAGCTGTTTAAAATGACTGTTAATCTGATTATCAAAAGAAACAACGACCAGTATTCGTTCAATCCGGGTTTGTTCATCCACGAGCGGAATGAGGAGTGGAAGAAACTTAGGATATATGCCTGTATCCGCTGCCATCTCCAGGTGCATCCTATAGGATGGATTCTGCAGGTAATATTGGCAGATGCCCTGGAAAAGAAATTTAAAGTAATGCTGAGCAGGCTGGTGAGTGGTGTATGTTGATAGCCCTTTATCTAATCTGAGGAGATTGTCTTTAAAGGAAGATTCTCGGGTGCCTTTGTAAAAATCTTTGACAGGACCAGGAAGAGCATCCGCATGTTTGTATAGCTCAGCATGTAGATGTGTCTGATTCCAAAACAAAGTGCAGCAGGTTTACCAAAAAGGAATGAAAAGGTTTAAAATAAAGAATTGCTTTAAATACTATATGTCAAAACCCTCTTCCGTTGTAAAAGGCGGATTTGGAGATTCTAACTTTGTCGCGCTTAAAACCCTTACCAGGTAGGTTGCACCCACCTTTCCTTCTCCGATTGGATCCGGGACACCATTGTACTCACCATTGTAAACAGCATTAGCCATTCCCTGGGCGGAGACGGGTGGGATGATGGTGAACCATTGTGATAGTCTTCTTGTCATAGCTGATTTAATTTAAAATATATGGAGGCGATAAACATATCAATATTCAGATCGGAATCCCTTTCTCTTTTAAGGTGTTCCGGCATATGGACTTCAATTACTCCAGACAAAATACACATTTGGTTTAATGGTATCCGGAAAATAATACCCGGTATAGCTTGCCGGTTTGTTTTCAAAGCAAGGGCTCAAGGAGTTGAGCCCTGCCTGAAAAACCTTAACCAAAACTTTGAAAAATGTTGAACAAATGTTGTGATATGTTCATTCAGCATTTTTCAACCTTACCAAATTGGTTTCATCACCGGAGTCTTTGAGGTGTTAGATCATCCTTCGTAAAAAAGGAGAAGGCTTAACACTAGTGGTTTGGGGTTCTTGTGTTTTGCCTTCTCCCGTTTAATGAATTCAGTAACATTGCGCAAGGTCAACTCCCCTTTCTCAGCGGTAAGACTTTTCAAACCTATGGGTCATCTTCCCTGCATCGGCATTTGTTAAATTTTATTTGAGCCTGTGCACTATCTGGAAGACGCCGAACGATCCTTCCAGGGCACTGATTAACTCAAAGACTGCCTGCGCAGTTTAAAAACTAAAAAGGAGAAAATTCAAGCATGAATGATTTCAGTTGATAGTTCTCTCCTTCAGGTGCTATGCAATACACAAATATATCCACCGACTTTGGGGTGCGCAATATAACGTTCGTTAGGTAGCAGAAAGCAAGTCGAAGCGCAGCGGAGATCCCGCCAAATGCACGGCATTTGCAGCGGGAGAGCAAGGGGCAAGGAGCAAGGGGCAAGGAGGCAGGTCTCAGTGGGCAGTCTTCAGTGGGCAGTAATCAGTCGGCAGTTTGTGCGCAGCGAAGATCCCGCTCCGTACGGATCGCGGGAAGGCAGTCCGCAATAGGCAGCGGGCAGTGGGCAGTCTTCAGTAGGCAGTCTTCAGTCCACTCATCCGACAGATTTTAAACTAAGGTCACAGAGTTTAGCGATGTTGCCCTGCGAGCCATCTGTTTAGTGTTCCCGTACGGGCTGTTTAGACAGTTTAGAAAAAGAGTTATTTATTAAACTCTCTAAACTTAAGCACCGAACAGATGCTTAAACTAAACTCTCTAAACATTGTGCCTACCAGTCTAATCTGTCGAACCCCATCAACTGATCAACCCATCAACTGATCAACCCATCAACCTATAAGCACATAAGCTATAAGGTTTAAAGCCCCTAACCTTCTAAGCTCCTAAACCTTTTTATTTACTTACGAATCAGGGCCGCCCAATCCATCTGGCGATAGGATTCAAGGGCAAGGACAGCAGCAATACTGAACAGGAACGCAGCGAGCGTGCAGGCGATGACAATAACAGAGCGCTTTGGACGGGCCTTGTAGAGTGGCACCTCAGCAGCTTCAATCAGGTGCAGGGTCGGAACGTCAATATCAATAGCGGCATTGTAAAGTTTTAGCTTTTCAAGGTCATAGCCAATCTGTTCATAGGAGCGGTAATACCTGGACTCCAGCAATTCGATTTTTCCCTTGGCCTTGTTGAAGTTCTTGAGACTGTAATTGGAAGTCGGATCATCCCCATTGAGGATTGCAAGCTCCCGGTCATAACCCGTGATGCGAGCCTGGATGATCTGGATACTATCCTTTAGTTTCCGGCTGATATCACTGCCTTTGAGTGATTCAAGAGCAGCTTTCTCACGTTCTACTGAGTTGGTGACCTCGGTCACCCGGGTCGCGAGAATTTCTGTTTGGCCCGAAGGATGGTAAATCCCAGTTTTCGCCCTATAGAATACAAGGGTGTCCAGGTTGTTCTGCATTAGTTTTTCCTTACTGGTGATCGACCGCTGATAAGAGGCGGCCAGGGAGATCTGGCTGTTTTTGATGATCGACTTTACTTCATGATCAATCATCAGGGTGGCAGCATTGGCCATGGCTGCTGCACGCTCAGGGTCTATATCTTCAATCGTAAGCTCTAAAGCATCTTGCTTGGTCAACAGGATTTTAAAATTCTCACGGAAAGCCTTCCGCATTTTAAACTTTGCTTTAGATGTCCCTGGTTTGATCTTATAGACGGACCATAGGTCAAACGAATCAATGAGAAAGTCGACAATCCCATGGGAATTGCCTACGGTCAGGATACGGTCGATGTCCTCTCCGCTACCATAATAATACATCTCTGTGTTACCTCCACCGAATACCTTTTCCGGCTTAAACAAGTCCTGACTGGCTGCGTAGAAGATGGTCTTGCCCTGGTAATAATTAGGCAGGAGCAGCGACAGGAGCGCGCTCACCACAAAGGCGCCAATGGTGATATACATGATACGGCGGCGCCAGGGATACAATGTCCCCAGTATTGGCAGCAAACTATCCTTTTCCATGGCCATACCTATATGCTATATGCCGGTCTTTTAAGGTAACCGGGGCGTAAAAGTAAAAAGAAATAAGCATGAAGCCGGCCGGGAGGCAGTAAGATGGCCTGACCTGAGAATTTGCACCGCCTTTTTGATTGTAATTTTATAGCCACTTTATGCCTTGTTTTTCAAAATTTCCCTCATGAAACGTCATTGCCTCTCGCTGATATTGTTGGCCTTCTGTGTCCATACAGCCTGTAAAAAAGATAAAATGCATCATTTTCCCTCAAATGATCCGCGCCTGGAATGGCAAGGACGGACCTGGGAAGACAAGACAGGCTATAGCTATCTCATCGGGAGTGCTTCATCGTTGAAATTTTCCTTTTCCGGCGACCGCTGCAAGATCTGGATTCGAAATGCAGCTCCGGAAGGAGAGTACAACTATATCTCCATGGTCATCGATGGCGAAAAACAACTGAGGCAGGCGATCCGGGATGATACCCTCCGCCCTGTGGACATTATATCCAATCATCATGCTTCCACCCATGTAGTGGAACTCTATAAAGAAACCGAAGCGGCTAACGGGGCAGTGATTATAAGCTCAGTGGAAGCAGACAGCCTGATAAAGATGCCAGCGTCCAATAAGAAACGGATTGAATTTATCGGCAACTCCATTACGGTAGGGATGTCAGCTGATGCGTCTGGCATAGCTTGCGATAAGGGCACCTGGTATGATCAGCACAATGCCTATGATGCTTTCGGTCCACGTGTCGCCCGGGCACTGGATATGGATTATGTGCTTTCAGGATTTTCAGGAATAGGCATCTACAGAAATACCAGGACAAACCGACCGGTCATCGCAGATATCTATCCATCCGCATTCCTCAGCCCCAACCTGAACAGTCCACGATGGGATTTTGCCCGGTTTATACCTGATATCGTCAGCATCTGCCTGGGTACCAATGATTTTTCAGCAGGTGATGGCGCTTCGCCAAGAGCACCATTTGATCCGGCTCAATTTATACCCGCGTATGTTGATTTTATCAATACCGTACACGGATACTATCCGGCAGCACAAATCATCATCACCAATACACCTATGCTGGATGCACCCAATAATGAAATTTTAATGTCTTGTCTTCAACAGATCAAAACCCAGGCAGAGGCTTCCATCCCCCGCCTGAAACCGATGTATATTTTTTCGTTTAGCAATGTTTACAGAGGTGGTTGCCTTGGCCATCCGAGTGTAGAAGAGCATGGTAAGATGGCAGAGGAGATGATTATGTTTTTAAAGGGAATTTAGGGGTCAGTTGGCAGTCTTCAGTCCGCAGTTGGCAGTTATCGGTATTCTGTAATCGGTATTCTGTTGGACCACATATCAACTTATAAGCTTCATAAGCTCTAACCTTCTAATCTACTAAACCCAAAAAATCAACCTATCAACTTATCAACCCATAAGCCTCATTCCACTGACTCATCTTTATTGCCGTTGCAGGAGTTTGCTCCTGCAATAACATGAATACCCAACGGAATTCCAAAAGAAATCTCGATTAGAATTCTCGTGGTTGCAGGAGCAAACTCCTGCAACGGCTATGGCCGTTTGATCCTGAAGATATTATTTTTACCACCGCCAATTTGGACTTGTGTGTATACAGTAGCAATCTCCATGCTATTCATCAAGACACAGAATCATCCTTGACATCCTCAGGTACTCCCTTCTTGGTTATAAAAATGGAATAGAAAATCGATCCGGAGATACACACGAGGATCACGCCGAGGGAGATTAGGACCATCGTTTGCTTGTCAATCCAATGACTAATCCAATGTTCAGCCAACATTTTGACGCCGATAAAAACCAGGACGATCGCTATGCCCTGCTGGAGATAATCGAATTTTGAAACCGCTCCGCGAAGCAGGAAGAATAAGGATCTCAGCCCCAGTACAGCAAAAATATTAGATGTATAAATGACGGTTTTATCTCTCGAAATACCCATCACTGCCGGAATAGAATCAAGTGCAAAAACAAGATCTATGGCTGCCAGCATGATGACGACCACAAACAAGGTGGTGTAAAGTTTTTTACCATTTTCGATCACAGAAAATTTTCCATCTCCATCATGTTTGGCGAGCGGTAACACTTTGTTGAGATACTTAAACAGTTTAGTATCGTGCGGATCAAACTCCTCGTCTTCTGAGGAAGTAAACATCTTATAGCCTGTGTACACCAGGAAGGCGCCAAACAAATACAAGACCCAGCTGAAACGATCTACCAACGCAACACCTACGGTGATAAATATAACTCTGAAGACAATCGCCATCATAATGCCAATCAGCAATACCCTTGGAATGTGTTTGGCCTTGACAGAAAAGGAAGTAAAAATCAGGATGAACACAAAAATATTATCAATCGAGAGACTCCATTCCATCAGGTAAGCACTGATGTATTCAAACGCGATGATCTGGCCATTTTCAATCCACATAAAGACGAAAAAGCCCAGGGCGAGCGCAACCCAGAAAAAGGTCTGGTAAAGGGCCTGGCGGATGGTGATGATCTGGTTCTTTTTACTCAAAAGACCCAGGTCAAAGGTCAGGGCCAGGACCAGGAGAATTCCAAAAACAACAAAGGTAATTTGATCAGGATTCATGAAATGGTATTAAAAGGACAAAGATATCCCGAACGGTGTAAATAACGTGAGAATACTAAAACCGAAATGCCATTGGATGGAGTTATCTCCGCCAACCACCGCAATACCTACCCCAGTTCCGTAGAGATTCCTCTTTGGAGCCATCCTAACTGGCGGCGAGAACGCCATCCAGCGGCCACACCTCTAGGTAACTTGAATAAATGATAGAATACAAATGAGGGGTATGATCTGTCAAACAAAAGGCTCTGTGGCTGAATATTCCCTAAAGAGTCAATTTAAATATAACTTACTGTAAATCAAATGTATATACTTCTTGAAAAGAAATGTATCCCTGGGCCAGGTGGTTTCTCTCGCCCTATCCCTTGACAAGTACTATATTTTACCCCTAATTTGGTGGCTTGTCTGTACAAACAGGGAGACCAGCTGTGGAATTATTTTCGGACGGGAACCGTTTCAAAGACTTTATAGGCTAACGCATGGGGCAAACTGGCAGTTATCATCAACTCATCCAGAAACTGGATGCTTTCACAAGACGGTATTATCTGAATAAAATGATCAGGGGAAGCCTGATCACCATTGGTGCTGTACTGGCTGTATTTCTCACATACAACCTGCTGGAGCATCAATTTTATTTCAGTAGTGGTACACGACTCTTACTACTCCTTTCTTTTATCGGTATGGCCTTTGCCAGCCTGGGCTATTTTGTGCTTTGGCCAGCAGCCCAGTATTACCGGCTTGGAAAAGTGATTTCGCACGAACAGGCTGCCACCATTATCGGAAATCATTTCGGCCATATCCAGGACAAATTGCTTAACATCCTGCAACTCAAACGGCAGGCGGATGAAGTCCAGGGAAATACCGAACTCCTTTTTGCGGGTATCGATCAGAAAACAAAGGAGATAGAACTGGTTCCGTTTAAGTCAGCCATCGATCTCGGTAAAAACAGAAAATATCTGCGGTATGCATTACCTCCGCTGTTGCTTTTGTTGGTGTTACTTGTCGCTGCACCGAGCATCATCAGGGATAGTACCAATCGTCTGATCCATACCAATAAAATCTATGAGCGCGAAGCACCCTTTCGCTTTGTAGTCAATACTGACCAATCCCTCTCTGTAGTACAATATGAAGACTTTGACCTCCAGATTACTACAGAAGGTTCGATGGTCCCGGCAGAAGTGTATATCGAGATTGATAACTATTCATACCGGATGCGCAAAGATGGCGCTGATGCCTTTTCGTACCATTTTAAAAATGTACTCGAAGACACGCCATTTAAAATCTATGCCGGTCCTGTATCATCACAGGAAATGTTGCTGAGCGTGATCAAGAAACCAGGTATCCTTACTTTCGATATCGGACTTGATTATCCTTCCTATACCGGTCGTAAAGATGAAGACCTCAGAAATATCGGAGACCTTGTGGTCCCGGAGGGTACACAGCTGACCTGGGATATACAGGCAGCACACACCGAAGCTATGGATATCTTTTTCGAAGGCAACACTTCCAAAACAGAAGCCGAACGCCGGAGTGAAGATCGCTTTATCGTAAAATCACGAGCCACCAGGGACGGCCGCTACACCCTGTTCCTCAACAACAGCCTGCTGCCACAACCTGATAGCGTACAATACAGCATTCGTGTTGTTCCTGACCGATATCCGGGTATCCGTGTCGAATCATTTACCGACAGCCTTCAACAAGACATGGTTTATTTCGCCGGCAACGTGGATGATGATTATGGTATCAGGACACTAACCTTCCAATATGAGTTGCTGGATGAAAAAGGAAAATTAAAAGAAGTCAAGACACAAGGTTTGAGTGTTCCTCATCCTACGCAATACTCCTATACGCATAGTTTTGATATCAGGACACTTGAGTTACAGCCCGGTGAACAGGTGCAGTATTATTTTGAAGTGCATGACAATGATGGCATCCATGGAAGTAAGGCAAGCCGCACCCCTGTCATGCAGTATCGTAAACCTACGGCTGAAGAATACGCTAAGAAGGAAAAAGAAAACAATGCACTCATTCAATTGAACCTTGAAAAGTCACTGAAAGAGACACGTGACCTGCAGGAAGAGATGAAGCGCATGAAAGAAAAACTCATGCAAACCAAAAAAGCAGAGTGGCAGGACAAGAAAGAAATTGAAAAACTGATCGAGCGCCACCATTCTTTACAACAAGAGATGCAGGAGGCTGTTGAAAAATTCCAGGAGAACATTGAGAACCAGGAAGAACACAGCAAGCCAAGTGAAGAGCTGCTGGAGAAGCAGGAGAAAATGGAAGAGCTCATGAAAGAACTCGCCAGCAAGGAGATGGAAGAACTCATGAAAAGAATGGAGGAACTGCTGAAAGAACTGGAAAAAGAAGGTGCCATCGATATGATGGAACAAATGGAATCCAATGATGAGGAGCTTGAAAAAGAACTTGACCGGGTTCTTGAAATGGTGAAAGAGCTCGAAGTAGAAGTGGGTATGGAAAAAGCCATTGAAAAGCTCGAACAAATGGCTGAAAAAGAGGACAGCCTCAGCAAGGAATCTGAAGAAGAAAAGAAACCCACCGAAGACTTGCAAAAAGAGCAGGAAGAACTCAACAAGGAGTTTGACAAACTGCAAGAAGACATGAAAGAGCTCCAGAAAAAGAACGAAGAGCTGGAGCGTCCGAAAAACATGGAAGGGGCTGATGAGCAGATGGAGAAGATAGATCAGGACATGGAAAAAAGTAAAGAGCAACTCGAGCAAAAGCAGAGTAAAAATGCGTCCAAGTCCCAAAAGAATGCAGCGCAGCGCATGAAGGACATGGCATCACAGATGAGTGCACAGATGGAATCGGGTGAGCAGGAGCAGATGGAAGAAGATATGGCGATGCTTCGCCAGTTGCTTGAAAACCTGGTCACGCTATCCTTTGACCAGGAACATCTGATCAATGATTTCACTTCTACGGAAGTTACGACACCGCGATATGTAACGCTTGTGCAGGAGCAATTTAAGATCAAGGATGATTTCAAAGTGGTGGAGGATACACTCCATGCGCTGAGCAAACGGGTGACCCAGATAGAGAGTTTTGTACACGAGAAAGTATCGGATATCAACTTCAACCTGAAGAAGAGTCTTGAGCAACTGGAAGAAAGGAATAAAGCTATTTCGAGTGACCATCAGCAGCGCACCATGACCTATCTGAACGATTTGGCACTAATGTTGAGTGAAGTAATGAGTCAGATGCAACAGCAGATGGCCAATAAGATGCCTGGAAGCCAGAATTGCAAAAAACCTGGTGGAAAGGGTCCTGGTAAGGACGGTAAGCCTATGGATAAGATAACCCAGGGGCAACAGGGACTAAGTGAAGAGATGAAGAAGATGTCAGAGCAGATGAAAAAAGGAGACCAGGGCAAAATGAGTAAGGAGTTTGCACAGATGGCTGCCAAACAGGCTGCTCTCCGGAAAGCCTTGAAGGACCTGGGACAAGAAAAGAAAGAGCAAGGCAAGGGAATGCCGGAGTTGGACAACATCGCTGAAGAAATGAATAAAATCGAGATTGATCTCGTCAATAAACGATTGAACAACGAAACGCTGAAACGCCAACAGGATATCACTACACGCCTGTTGGAAGCTGAGAAATCAGATCGTCAGCGTGATCAGGATGAAAAACGCCAGGCTGAAACGGCTATGCAGCAAAAACGCTCCATGCCGCCTGCCCTCGAACAATATATACGTCAACGCGAAGCAGAAATAGAACAATACAAGTCTGTATCACCCGACCTGAAACCTTATTACAAGTTCCTGGTCGAGGAGTATTACCAATCGTTGAAAAATTCAAATTGATCCACTCATCACCATACGCGCGGAAATATTGAAACTACCCTCTCATCCCAGTTGTATCTGCGAGGTTGAAACCTTTGTCAAGGACCTGGTGGAGCGTTTGCATATTGATGAAAATCTGTATCCAAACATTCTCATCTGCCTGACCGAAGCTGTCAACAATGCGATCGTCCATGGTAACCGTCTCGATGAAAAAAAGGAAATCCAGGTTTCCTGTCATGAAAAGGAACACGAGATCCAGTTTATCATCTCTGACGAAGGAAATGGATTTGACCCCTTCAAGTTGCCTGATCCTACCAGCAAGGAGCGGATCGAAACGGAAGGTGGCCGAGGAGTATTCCTCATGAAGCAACTGACCGATGAAATTCATTTTCTGGATCATGGCCGCACAGTGAAATTGATGTGGAGAATCTGATCCCCGACTGGCCCGAAACAGAAGAAGACGAATCTGGTATTTTTTTTACCTCCAATGATGTTTCCTTTGAACCCGCTGATCCGGAGCGTCTGATCCAATGGATTCTCAACACTGTTGAAACCGAAGGGCACGAACTCAACAGACTGGATATTGTCTTTTGTTCAGATGAGTTCTTGCTCGAGATCAACCGCAACCATCTGGATCACGATTACTACACGGACATCATCACGTTTCCACTCAATGACAATCCGCTCATTGCAGAAATCTATATCAGCATCGATCGTGTGCGGGACAATGCGGCAGGGCTAAATATCCCTTTTGAAGATGAGTTGCATCGAGTGATGATCCATGGGGTGTTGCATCTGTGTGGATATGATGATCATGAGGATAGTGACATCAAGGTGATCCGTAAGAAAGAAGAGTTTTATCTGAAAAAGTTAGCAGAGAGCAGTGAGCAGTGAGCAGTTGACTCATTCGACAGATTTAACAATCAGGATACAGAGTTTAGTGATGAGCCCTGCGGGCCATCCGTTTAGTGTACCCATACGGGCTGTTTAGATAGTTTAGAAAATAATTATTTACTAAACTATCTAAACTTAAGCACCGAACAGGTGCTTAAACTAAACTCTCTAAACACTGTGCCCACTTTCCAAAACTGTCGAACCCCACATCAACCCATCAACCCATCAACCCATCAAGCTCACATGCCGTTGCAGGAGTTTGCTCCTGCGACCATGAGAATTCAAATCGGGATTCTTTATGGAATTTCGATAGGTATACATCTTG
>JANNSS010000238.1:0-7966 GCA_031402955.1 Saprospiraceae bacterium | reverse complement strand
CGTACCTTTTTCCAATGGTGATCCTGGATGGAGATTTTCCAATGGTGATCCTGGATGGAGATTTTCCAATGGTGATCCTGGATGGAGATTTTCCGATGGTGATCCTGGATGGAGATTTTCCGATGGTGATCCTGGATGGAGATTTTCCCATGGTGATCCTGGAAGAAGAATTAGTGTTTGCCTGAAAAGATAAACCCTTTACTCCATTGTAATCCGCGCTGTGTGTGAACGGTAGCGAGATATACACCCGGTACCAGATCATGGAGGTTATACTCACCGGCCGTGCTAATGTCTCGTCTGGCGATAACTTTTCCTTCTACATTCATGAGCGTTAGTGTTCCGATCAAATCACGTGCCCAGGAGATGGATCCAGCGTTGATGGTAATGCCAGGGTTGTAGACATCAGGCTTTTCTTCTTCTTCTTCATCCACTGCAAGCGACCCCTCTGCCTCATAGGCTCCTATGTCATGTTGGGAGCCCTGCGGACGTGTTGTGCCTTCGATGTCTTCATTGATGCCAAATGCAAAAGCTGAATTGCCTTCATCGACGGCCTGTGCGTCATTGAGCAGATGGTAGTCTGATCCGGGATTTAAAAATATTTGATTGAGCGGATCAGCGATCATGCTATTGGCATCATATCCCAGCGCCTGCCATTCGGTCAGTGTCATAGTTTGTCCATCCCCTTCATTGCTCAGGCTGTTGACGACGATATTGTAGTCTGAATCAAATCCTGGAACCGCATCCGGATCGAGTGCGATACTCCCTCTCCAGGCATGCTGGTTGATCAGGATATTGTTGTAAACCTGTGCACCAGATGAACCATTCACAGCGAGGATACACCATCTGGCATTGCTCGCATTGATGATCGTATTGTGTACGATGACGGCGTTGATGGAAGGTTCATTTCCATCTTGTTGGAACAAAGCAATGCCGGTGGCATGATTTTCATAGAGCAGATTGTTGTAGATAAATGCACTCTGCACGCCGTCGAGGTTGATAGCTCCTCCACCGGCTACACCATTTTCATAGATGATGTTACCATAGATTTCCGGATCAGTACTGATGCCATCTCCTCCCTGGCTTCCATCTGCATTGATCTGGATTCCGCCACGGTTGTTGTGATGACAGACATTATAGCGAATGATGGACCTGTCGCTGCTGTTGGATACATAGATGCCATGCTCGTCAATGGAGTTAAGGCATTCGTTGTATTCAAGCAGGATATCATCCGTAAACCCGGTGAAAATGCCCCGTTCAAAATTATTATCGCAAAAGGTATTGCGGACGATACAATTATCAGCAAATACCAATCTGATTCCATTCCTTGGTTGGTTGATCACCCGGACACCGTTGACCTCGATATAGTTTGCATCCTCAATGTTAATGCCATCTGTGGTGACCGAATTAGGTGCATTGATGACAGCAATATTTCCGAAGGCGATAAATACAATCGGGTTGGCGGCAGTACCGGTAGTCCGGAGATCAAAGCCTGCATAATTGCCATCTGCTATCCAGACCGAATCGCCTGCATTGACCTCATCGGCTGCGTATTGGAGTGTCCTCCAGGCCTGGGCCCAGGAATTGCCAGAGTTGCTGTTATTGCCTGATGTGGATACATACTTCGTGGCTCCAAAACATGGGATTGCCAGCATAAGACTGCACGACAGGTAAAGAAAAGGGTGAGTCGGTTTGAAAGTGGGTTTCATAAGCATCCGAATTTAAATGTTCTTTAAATCGGGTGTGAGCATTGTAAAGATAAATAAAGTTAGCAGTTAGCAGTTGGCAATATGTGATTTGTGATTGGATTTTCGTGAGTCGTCAGACGTGAGTCGGCAGTAGGTGAATTTCAATTTCTACCGTTAAGCAGAGTATAGATAATCATTCTATTGTATTACAGCAGAAATTCCTGATCGTTGAGCGTAGCCGAAACGATCCATTCAAAATTTCTGGTGGGAAACCTATTGATATCTCAGGAAGAAATTCCCGGTCGTTGAGCGTAGCCGAAACGAACCATGCAAAATTCCCATTCGTAGAGCGTACGGTTGATGAGCTGCGACGCACTGAGCGGGAGGACGAGGGAGCGTTAAAGGCAGTCGAAGTGTAGCACATGGATGAGCGCGAGAAAGTCGAAGTAGCCGAAACGACAAAAAAAAATCAGCGCGGGTAGCGCTGATCTTCTTGATACGAATTTGAATGTTGATAGTAAAGGATATCAATTATTCCGATATCAAAGATAAACGACTGTTTGGTAAATTGTACCCCCTGCAACAATTTTTTTTAGAGGACGTGAAATTCATCTCCAACCCTGACACAACCTTCGTGGATCACGGTAGCACCCCATCCCGCTTTTTCATCAAAGGCCTCCACAGCACCATCGCCGAAGTTTTCATTCATGCGTTTGCATGGATGACAGTAGCATGTGATCTCCAGTATGACCTCTTCACCCAGTGAAATTTGTTTTCCGGTGAGGTCGCCACCAGGTAATGCATCCACACAGATATTTCTTCTGCAGGCGGAATGTGCATCGCCCTGAAACCCAACAATGGCCGTCACTGTAGCAAGATCTTGCGCAGCTACCAACGTGACCTGACGACCACTTTCGGGTTTGAAATAATGGTCACCTTCGATACCACCGATGAATATATTTGCCTCCGTGATTCGTTTTGGTTCACCCCTTTTTATCGGACGAATGACGATCGATTGTACAGATCCCATGGTGAATTATTATTTAAAATTCGAGTGTATACTGATTGCCGGCGATGAGATGATCAGCGATAATTCTTCTCGCCTGGACGGTGTTGACGGCCGGATAATTACTAAATCTTTTTACCCCTTTGAGCATGATGATGAGCTCATCTCCGGTCGCAAAAGCCATTAATGCGTCAGTCGAGTGCTTCTGAATCCTGGCCTGAGCCTCGCTCAGAAAGAGTTGTGTGATGGCTTTGACTACCTCCACGGGATAGGTAAAACTACTTGAAGCAAGTTTCTCGGCTCTCAGCAAAAGTGATTCAGCGATGAAACAATCGATCCCGATATCAGCAATGTGCATGACGATTTCCTGTTCATGATTGAGGTCGTGTTTGCCATCCATCTGATATTTGACAGCAGCACCGGCGACCAGCAGCATATTTTTTTTGAAGTGCTGGATAGCGAGATGTTCTGCAGCCCATGGTCCCTCATCCGTTGATTTGGTTGGCATGGCCATCAGTTCTTTCTGAACTGCCCAAGCTGGTCCAACCAGATCGAGTTCGCCCTTCAGCGCTTTTTTGATAATTCTGTCTACCAGTAGCAATCGATTGATTTCATTCGTCCCCTCGTAGATTTTGTTGATACGCGCATCACGATACGCACGTGAAGCAGGATATTCCTCAGAAAAACCATTTCCACCATGGATTTGTAACATTTCATCGATCACAAAATCCAGGTATTCTGATCCTGCCACTTTCACAATCGCACATTCGGCAGCAAATTCTTTGGCGGCATCAAGCATTGCCTGTTCAAAGGAACTCCCTGCTTCGGTAAGTTCATCTTTGAGTTTGCCCATCATGTCAGACAAACGATATATGGCTGATTCAAGTGCGAAAATAATCGCGCCCATTTCCCCCAGTTTGTGTTTGATCGCTCCGAATTGGGCAATGGGCTGATCAAACTGAATCCGCTCATTGGCATATTTGACAGCAATAGAAATACTTTTTTTCGAACCACCCATGGCCATGGTGCCGAGTTTGAAACGACCGATATTGAGTGTATTGAAAGCGATCAGGTGACCATGTCCGATTTTACCAAGAACATTTTCTGTTGGTACGGCTGCATTCTCGAAGAACACCTGCCGTGTGGAAGAACCTTTGATTCCAAGTTTTTTCTCTTCAGCACCAAGTGTTATGCCGGGGGTTTTGGCTTCAACGATGAAACCGGTAAATTGCTCGCCTCCGATTTTTGCAAATACGGTAAAGACATCTGCGAATCCCGCATTAGTGATCCACATTTTCTGTCCATTGAGGATATAGTGCTTTCCATCCGGGGAAAGGTCAGCACGTGTTTTGGCAGCAAGGGCATCTGAGCCGGAACCAGGCTCTGTGAGACAATAAGCTGCTTTCATTTCGCCGGAGCAAAGTTTAGGTAGGTATTTTTTCTTTTGTTCATCTGTGCCGAAATAGAGGATCGGCAACATACCGATACCGATATGTGCCGCAAAGGTGGTATCAAACGAACCACCGGCTTTGCCAAGTTCATCAGCGATCAGGGTGTTTGCATTTGTATCCAGCGGATTGCCTCCGTACATTTCAGGAATATGTGCGCCCAGAAGACCGAGTGCACCCGATTGTTCCATGAGTTCGACCTGGGCATCCAGTTCGTGCGCCTTATCGCCTATCTCAACCACAAAGTCCTGGCACATCTGTTTGACCATGCGTTGGTCCTCATTGAATTCTTCAGGAATAAACACATCGGTGTAGACGGAATCCCTGATGATGAATTCTCCGCCGCGAAGGGCTTTAGGTGTTGTCATGGGTATTGTTTAAATGGTTAGGAGATTAGTAGGTTAGTTGGTTCACTCAGTTCTGAAAAGATACTTTCTTTATTACTATACATTTAAATTAATGAATCGGCCTTAGCCGTTGGATGGAGTTTGCTCCGCCAACCAACGAAATACCAAACGAGAATTCTCCAATGGACTATTTCACTTGTGGGCTTTGCTCACCGCACCGCTCCAACCTACGGCATATTCTCTTAATAGATATTCTAAACAAGATTAATCATTCTTTTATTTTGTTGCTATTCGAAAGTTGGATGGAATATTGATATGACGATGATTTAGAAGCGGGCTGCTTTTTAGGAGCAGCAGGAGTTGTAGTGACCTGGTATTGTACCTGCAGGTTTTGAGGAGCCGGGCTTATTTTTTTTGTTGAAGGTAATACTGCTGGGGATCCTGGCAGCCTGAAATGGATATTTACCTGGTGACTAAACTTTGATTTGATCTTGCCATCATCGGGGACTTTGAAGGTCATCGTGCGGATGATCCGGAGAGCCTCTTCGTCACAACCATGGCCTATGCCTGAAACCACTTTAGCATCAATCACCTTTCCTTTAAAATCAACCGTATAGCGAATGGTGACCCTGCCCTCCACTTTTGCAGCCAACGCTTCCTTCGGATAGTGCATTTCTTTCTTGACATAAGCATCCATCGCAGCTCTGCCACCTTCAAAATAGGCGGCTTTGATAAAGTCTTTGTCCTTCCGTTCTTTCTTCATAACGTGATAAACAAATCCGGCGCCAGATCAGTTGTCGGATCAACAGCATATGCACTGAAATCAGTTATTCCACTTTCCCTCAGCACAGTCTCATCTATAAAAAACTGTCCCGTATTCTCTTTAGGGTTTCGGGACAAGATGATTGCGGCAGCATCTGCCACGATAGCCGGCCATCTCGATTGACGTATGAGTGCGTCACCACCTAATAAGTTCTCCACCGCCGCTGTAGCTATGGTAGTGCGCGGCCATAATGCATTGGCTGCTATGCCGTAAGGTTTCAATTCAGCAGCAAGTCCCATGGCAACCATGCTCATTCCGAATTTGCTCATCGTGTAAGCCGTAAAATTTTCAAACCACGCAGGGTTCATGTCCAAAGGAGGGGAGAGATTCAGGATATGCGGGTGCGATGATTTTTTCAAAAAAGGAATACAGGCCTGTGACATCAGAAACGTGCCCCTGACATTGATCTGATGCATGAGATCATATCGCTTCGAAGGCGTATGCTCGATGCCTGCCAGATAGATCGCACTCGCATTGTTGACCAGTATGTCGATTCCACCAAATTGCGCTACCGTTTCTTGCACTACTTTTTCAATCATTGCTTCATCCCTCAGATCCAATACCAGGGCCAGTGCGTTTCCACCCATTGCCTTGATTTCCTCAGCAGCTTCATAGATCGTTCCCGGCAGCTTTGGATGTGGTTCGGTGGTCTTTGCAGCCACAACGACATTCACCCCTGATGCTGCCAGTTTTTTAGCGATTGCCAGGCCTATCCCCCGGCTACCACCGGTGATGATGGCGGTTTTGTTTGTGAGTAATGTTGACATGCGATCGATCTCATCCACAATATCTGCGGACCAGCACAAATGTAGGATATTTCGGCAAGTGTGAGAGAGTAAGAGGTGTAAGAGAGTGAGAAAGTAAGAGAGTAAGAGGATGACTTTGCTCTAGCGTCTGGAGACGCAAAGCATATAGCATTCAAGTCTGTAGACTTGAACGAGCGATCCAGTAAGAGGATGACTTAACTCTAGCGTCAGGAGACGCAAAGCATTTTGCATTCAAGTCAGGAGATCATGCCGCAGGCTTGATGGCGCAAAAGGCGCCACTTGAACGAACGATCTTTTTTAGATAAGTAAACTAAACTTTCTAAACTTATGGAGCGAATAGCTCCATAAACTAAACTTTCTAAACACTGTGCCTATATCCACAATCTGTCAACATCGCTAACCCCTAATCTCCTAACCCCTAATCTCCTAAGCCCCTAATCTCCTAAGCCCCTAATCTACTAAGCAAAAATCTTCTACATTGCACAAGTCATCGAAACAGCCCAATCAATGTCTACTCACAGATCAACCCTCCCCTTATGAAAGCGCTCGTCATCTCCGGCGGCGGAGCCAAGGGCGCATGGGCCGGTGGCTTTGTTGAATTCCTGTCAAAGGAGGCAGGTATGAACTGGGATATCCTGATTGGTTCATCAACAGGGAGTCTGCTGGTGCCGCTGATAGCAGTAAATGCTTTTGAGGACCTCAAAAAAGCTTATACGACAAGTCAACAACGAGATATCTTCAGCAACTGCCCGTTTATCCTGCATAGATCAGAGGAAGGTTTTAAAGCGAGTTTCAATCACTTCCGCATTCTCCTGCAGTTTATGCAAGGCCGGAAAACATTTGGGGAGAGCAGGAGCCTTAAACAATTAATCAGCAGGACATTTCCGGAGAAGACATGGGAAGCAATGCAAGCAAGCGGTAAGCAGGTTATAGCCACGGTGTCGAACCTTACGCACAATCAGGTTGAATATAAGTATGCCCGCGACTGTACCTATGAAGATTTCTGCGACTGGATCTGGATGTCCTGCAATCTCGTGCCCTTCATGAGCCTCGCGATCAAGGACGGATGTGAGTATGCCGATGCAGGCTTTGGTAATCCTATCCCGATACAAGAAGCGATTAGTCTTGGCGCTACTGAGATTGATGCTATTGTGCTCCAACCGAGACACAAAGTCAGCACATCTCCTCCGGCCTCCAATGCGTTTATGCTGATGCTCAAGACCTTCAATTTTATGCAAAACCAACTCGTGCATGGCGATATCCAGATGGGCCTTTCTGAGTCAAGGCTATCGGGCAACAGAACCAGACTGATTCATACACCCATCGAACTCACAGACAACAGTTTCATCTTCGACCCCAGGCAAATGCTCAAATGGTGGTACATGGGCTATGCGCATGCAGAGAAGATGTTCAAGGACGGATTCTGGGATACCGGTCGATAATGACTGCACTTCTCAATCTTTGATAGATTTGTATTATCTTTTGAACGGATGAAGATTCATCAATTCCTATTTTAAGCCTTATGCGTGCTGATGCCCAATACATATTTGCAAGAGACGTTATGTTTCCGCCCTTGCCATTTGATATCAGCCTCAGTCTGGAGCATGTCTTCCGGTTTTGGGATGAGAAAGCAGCGCATGGTTCTCCTTCAGAGCAAATGCATGCCAGGGCTATTCTTGACGCTGTCGGTGATCTGCCTGTTCTGAGAGGCCCGATTACAGATCTTGTTATTGTTGAAGCACATAGTCATGAAATTAATCTATTGCTCTCCGCTATATTTCCGGATATCCTGGATGATAGTGAAGCTAAATCCGCGAGTTTACCTTTTCTGCCGGTCTTGTTCAATTTGTCGAAAAAACTAAAGGCGATTTTTAGTAAAGCAGGTCCGGA
>JANNSS010000237.1:0-15136 GCA_031402955.1 Saprospiraceae bacterium | reverse complement strand
AAACAAAACTTCTTTGAAAAGTCAGGAGAAAATGCAACAGGCGATATTGCGATAGAACTGATCAATGGCACTATCCATCCGTTGTTTGTCTGGGTCAACCAGATATCTTATGATCTCTCCCCCCGTGAAAAAAAGACGTTGATCTTCGACCAGGAAGAGATTATATATTTCTCTTCCACCCCGGGATTGTTTCCGGTATTCGGTAAAGAAACGCTCCAGCGAGGTAGCACCTATGTCTGGAAAATTGTACAAGATTAAACGGGCCTATTGCTAACGTCATCGATCCCACATGGATATGAAACATAAAATGAAAAATTATTTGCTACTGGTTTTTCTTTTGTCCTTTACCGGCCTGCAGGCGCAGGTGCGTGACACGCTAAAAGTGATCATGGCCAAGATAGAAAAGGCACCGGCAGATACCGTTTTTTACTTCTCCAGTCGCCTGGATACGTTGGCTATATATCCGACCAAAACGGATACAACAAAAAGGGTGGAAGATAAAAACGCCCAGGATATGAATGATTCTAAATATAAGATCAAGGTCATGGGTGGCGTGCGAGTCAATGGATATTATGATTTCTCAGGCATGAAGAGCACCGAAGGATTTCTACCTTACGATATTCCGGTTGGCGAACAACAAATCGATAATTTGTCTAGTGTATATATCGGCGCGCGACAGTCCCGTTTTGGTATCGAAGGAGTAGCAAACACAAAAGTTGGACATATCAGGACGTATATGGAAGTGGATTTCGCCAGCACTACCTCTTCCTTTTGGCGATTAAGGCATGCCTATGCGGAGTGGAATTACTTTAAGATCGGTTACACCTGGAGCACCTTTATGGATAATGCTTCCCTACCGACAACCGTAGAGTTTGAAGGACCAAACAGTTCCCTCAGCAAGCGCCACGGACTGATCAGATATGAGCGGAAGTATGGCGAACAGAGCATTGTCGGCATATCAATCGAAACACCTGTATCCGATTATTTCAACCCCGCCGATTCCTTGTTGGAAGAAAAGAACAAACAGGGAAATTTTGATATCGCAGGCCGTTATAAACATCTGCAAAAATGGGGACATGTCCAGATAGCAGGGATATTCCGCAGAATCGACTATCTGAATGATGATTATATCGATGAACTATATGGTTGGGGCATCCTATTCAGTTCAGTCTATAAACTGGATGAAAAAAACAACTTATATGCCCAATACTCACTTGGACAAAGCATAGCCAATTATTATGTCGGGTTCAGTAACCGGCAACTGGATGCCGTGTATGATCCCGAGGCTGACAACATGACCCGAAAATTTATACAAGGTGGATTTGTCACGTATACCCACATCTTTTCACCTGTCTGGAGATTTTCAGCCACTTTTGGTTTGTCCTATCTGGAGGTCAAGGATTTTGAACCTGCGGAAACCTTCAAATCGAGCCGGTATTTTGCCTCCAACATCTTCTATTATCCTATTGAAACCATCAATATCGGACTTGAATTTACTGATGGCAGCAGAAGAAACAAAGACAAGCAAACCGGCCAGGCCACACGCATTTCGATGATCGCAGCGTTTAGTTTTTAAAATTCAGCTGTTTTCTTTTCTTGCGAAATATCTACAATCAGAAATTACTTGGAAGATAAAGCTATTCAACAAACCATCACCTGGATCAAATCCGTAGTCATCGGGTGCAATTTTTGTCCGTTTGCCACAAAGTCAATGCAACAGAAAAGCATACGCTATGTGGTGATAGAAAATGCTACAAAGGAAAATACCCTGGCAAGCCTTGCTGGAGAATTACAATTTCTGGATGAGCATCATGAAGTTGAAACGACGTTGATCATCATACCAGATCAGTTTACTGATTTCACATCCTATCTATCGCTTGTTGATGCGGCTGAAAAATCAAGCACTCGCCTGGGATATGATGGTATATATCAGATCGCCAGTTTTCATCCGGAATATATTTTCGCTGACGCAGCATCAGATGATCCGGCCAATTATACGAATCGCTCGATCTATCCGATGCTTCATCTGCTCAGAGAAGACAGCATTACCAAGGCACTAAAGCACTATACTAATCCTGAAGGAATTCCGGAGACGAATGTTCATTATGCACGAGAGAAAGGGCTCGTGTATATGGAGATGTTACGCGCGGCGTGTATTACATGAGATCGTTTGCTATCAGTTTTCAGAGGTCAGCTATCAGATAATATTCGAGCTATCATCTATCAGCTACCAGCGTATTTATTTCCAAGTATTTCAGCCGCTCGTCTGGAGACGAGATTATATTGCATTCAAGTCTTCAGACTTGAACGAGCTTTGCACAATTAAAAAACGTTTCAAGTAGGGGTTCAAAATATTGAACCCCTACTTGAAACGTTTTTTACTCAATCGAATTTGTTTCCGCTGTTAACTGCTCACTTCTTATCTTTTTTCTTAAAATCCCCCCGCTTCCATGCCTCGATAAACTGCTTCCAGGCGAAAGCATTGAAGATATTCTGGGGCTTAATCTGTCCTTCAGAATAATAACTCTGGGATTGTTGTCTGAGGTAAAACTGAGTGTGCTCTGGACCATCGGAAGGGAGATACTCCCGCAATTCGGCCATTGCTTTTTCGGATAGGTTTTCTTTGGCGATGTCTTCAAGATCATCATGCACATCCATGGCCAGAAATTCCTGGTTGAAAAAATCGGGATCGGGCCAGGGATAGATCACGGCTTCCGGAAGCAAAATGGTATCACGGGTCATGAGCTGAAAAATTGTATATCGCTCTGCCGTGAGATCATCAGGTATTTCGTAAAAAGCGTCTTTAAAGCCCAGGACAGAAAAGACAAGTGTCTCACTGGTTCGCACCACGATAGAAAAGAAGCCTGAGAAGTCAGTCAGGGTACCACGGTTGGTTCCTTTGACGGCCACAACTGCATATGGGACAAAAACCATCCGGTCATTTTCCTCTGTGACAACCTTGCCGGATATCTGGATGATCTTTTCTATCGGAACCTCCTGAGCCACAATACCCTTCCCCACCTGTATCAACACCAAAGCCAGCAATGCAATTAGTCGTAAGGCAGGAATGTAGTGATGTCTGTAGTACGTCATATGGTAAAGGTAGGGATTGATTCCAGTTTTAACGCAGCATCCGTAACCTGCCACATGACTTTTACTTTTTTAACAGGTTCTTAACCTATCCGGTTTAAAAGGACCAGAGATCAAGCGCCTGCTGCAGTACTTCTTCCATCTTGTCTACATAGATAAACTGCACCCCCTGGATATACTCAGGTTTGATCTGGTCCACATGTCGCTTGTTAGTCGTAGACAGGATGATATGCTTGATCCCAGCCCGTTTAGCTGCGAGCACTTTCTCCTTGATACCCCCTACCGGTAATACTTTACCCCGCAAGGTGATTTCCCCTGTCATGGCAGTATGACTCTTGACAGGTTTCTTCTTGAAGGCTGATGTCAGCGAAGTGAGCATCGTGATACCCGCTGAAGGCCCATCTTTTGGAATAGCCCCTTCAGGTACGTGGATATGGATGTCTGTGTTTTCGAATGTAGCCGCATCGATACCAAGTGTATCGCCATGTGCCTTGATAAAACTCAAAGCCGTGGTGGCCGATTCTTTCATCACATCACCGAGGTTACCTGTCAGGGTAAGTTTTCCTTTCCCCGGACTGAGACTCGATTCAATAAATAAAATGTCACCACCTACTTTTGTCCAGGCCAATCCTATCGCTACCCCACTACTGTGTACTTCCGTATACAAAGTCGGATCATAACGCTCAGGCCCGAGGATATCCGGCAATTGCGTTTTAGATATGGTTGTGTTATACTTTTCTTCCATGGCCACTTTCTTCGCTACAAAGCGCATCACAGAGGCCAATCGTCTGTCCAGGCTTCGGACACCAGATTCACGGGTATAACTTTCTGCCATTTCACGTAACACATCATCTTTCAACTTAACATCTGCAGGCTTGAGGCCATGCTCTTTGCGTTGACGTGGGATAAGATGTTTCTTGGCAATTTCTATTTTCTCTTCTGTACTGTATCCGCTGATATTGATGACTTCCATCCGGTCAAGCAATGCAGGTTGTATCGTTTGCAATGAGTTGGCGGTCGCTACAAACATCACTTTTGACAAGTCATATTCAAGTTCGAGGTAGTTGTCATAAAACGTGGAATTCTGCTCAGGATCGAGTACCTCCAGCAATGCTGATGATGGATCGCCTCTGAAGTCTTTTCCAACTTTATCAATTTCATCAAGGATAAAGACAGGATTAGATGCACCTGATTTCTTCACTGACTGTATAATCCTTCCAGGCATCGCACCTATGTAGGTCTTGCGATGGCCACGTATCTCTGATTCGTCATGTAATCCACCAAGACTCATGCGAACAAATTTCCTTTTGAGCGCTCGTGCAATTGATTTACCTAAGGATGTCTTACCCACTCCCGGAGGTCCAACTAAGCAAAGGATCGGGGCCTTCATGTCTCCTTTGAGTTTGAGCACCGCGAGGTGTTCCATTATCCTGTCTTTCACTTCTTCCAGACCGTGATGATCTTCATCAAGCACTTTCTGGACATTTTTCAGATCAAAGTTGTCTTTGGTATAATGCTCCCAGGGCAAGTCAAGTAACAACTCCAGATAATTGAGCTGAAGACTGTACTCTGCAACCTGTGGATTGATACGGCGCACCTTGGCGACCTCACGATCAAACGTGTCCTGCACCGTTTTACTCCATTTCTTTTTCTTGCTGCGCTCCACCAGATTACGGATCTCCGATTCTTGTGGATTCTGTCCGAGTTCTTCCTGAATCGTTTTCAATTGCTGATTGAGAAAATAATCACGCTGTTGCTTTTCGATATCCACGCGGACTTTTGATTCGAGCTGGCTCTTGATTTCAAGCATCTGCATTTCATTATGCATGAGCTTGAAGACTTCAGTGGCCAGCGTCTCCAGACTTTCGATCTCGAGTAATTCCTGCTTGCGCACATTATCAATTCCGAGATTGGACGATATAAATCCAAGCAGATGGATGTCGCTCTTGATATTGCGGATCATCACCACTGCCTCTGATGGAATATTGGGTGATAGCTTGATGATTTTTTCTGCCAGGTCACGGACCGAACCGATGATGGCTTCAAATTCAATTTTAGTAGCAGCTGGTATGTAATTGCGAGGTTTGACTCTGGCGATCATATATGGATCAACCGAATCCATCTGGACCATATTAAACCTGGATCTTCCCTGCAGGATTGCGGTGATGGAACCATCAGGCATCTTGAGGATCTTGAGGATCCTGGCCATGGTACCCACCGTAAAAAGATCGCTGACACCTGGATCCTCGGTATCTACGTCTTTCTGGGCAAGAACAGCTATTTGTTTATTGGTATCATGCGCCTTGCGAACTGCTTTCATGGATTTCTCCCTGCCTACCGTGATCGGGATCACGATACCGGGATAAAGCACTGTATTCTTGAGGGCCAGGACGGGCACCAATTCGGGCATATCCTCGCCATTATGCGGCTCATCGTCCTCATCTACCGAAATGATCGGCATGAATTCGCTCTCCTCTACTGCGGCATTGGTCATCAAAAGATCTTCAAACATAATGATGTCGATAATTTCGGAAATGTATGGTTTTATAACGTTTTTCGAGGTCAATTATCATTCCATTGACCGGAATACTGCCATTTGGCTGTATTTTAGCCAAAAGGGCTGACAATACGTCAGGGAAGTTCGTGTTCTTTTTTTCCGGAAAAAAGAACCAAAAACCTCGTGACCCAAAAAACTCGCTTTTTCATTCGGGCATTTGCTTTGGTGTCGCGTTTGCCTGTCGGCTTAGTTGGGTTCAAACGTCCTATTTCTTGAATTTGATTTTTACCTGATTGAGACTTAATTGTACCTGAAATAGTTACTTGAGTTGCTCAAACAATTTTGGGTCACAGTCCTGTACCTATTCGAGATGATTTTTTTTAGTCTGCTCGGACAATTTAGCGCGACATGTTGGTTGCCGATTCGAGATGATTTTATTCAAGTAATCAATATTCCATCTCGTACTTCCCGAAGCTCATCGGAGCGAAAAATCATGCCTCCCCGGGGTTTGCTTGCGTAAGGATGAGTACAGCGCAACACAGGGGGCGGGGGCTAAACAAGGCAGTGAGCGGCTCAGACAATTTAGCGCGACATGATGGTTACCTATTCGAGATGATTTTATTTAGGCGTTTCGGACGTGAAGAGAGATTCTCACTATCTACCCTTCGACAAGCTCAGGGACCTATTAATTAGCGTTTAATATTTTAAAAATACATCTGCGAAATCTGAGTTCAAAAAAGGCTAGATTAATGTTGCCCTTTTTTGCCAACTGCTGACTGCCCACTGCTAACTGCTCGCTGCTACGCTTCCAAATTTTCGACCTCATGTACAATAGTCTCCTGGCTCGCATCAATCTCAAAGCGAAGATTGCCGATGATAAATTCCTGGCGCTCCTGGGTGTTCTTGCCCATGTAATATTCGAGGATATCGTCAATGCTGGTGTCGTCTTTGATGAGGACGGGCTCGAGGTGGATCCGGTCACCGATAAAGGCACCGAATTCATCAGGTGATATTTCTCCGAGACCTTTGAAGCGGGTGATCTCGGGTTTCCCACGGAGTTTCTTGATTGCCTCTTGTTTTTCCTTTTCGTTGTAGCAATAAAAGGTCTGCTGCTTGTCGCGCACCCTGAAGAGCGGAGTCTCCAGGATAAAGAGGTGATTCTCCCTGACGAGGTCGGGAAAAAATTGAAGGAAGAACGTGAGCAGTAACAAACGGATATGCATACCATCCACATCTGCATCCGTAGCGATCACAACCCGGTTGTAACGGAGATCTTCGAGGCCGTCTTCAATATTGAGTGCGTGTTGCAACAGATTGAATTCTTCATTCTGATACACCACTTTCTTGGTCATGCCATAACAGTTGAGTGGCTTACCTCTCAATGAAAACACGGCCTGTGACTGGACATCCCTTGCTTTAGTCAATGAACCAGAGGCAGAGTCCCCTTCAGTGATGAAGATGGTGCTTCTGTCTTTCAACTCCTCATCAACACGGGTGTTATCATTATAGTGGATACGACAATCGCGTAGTTTCTTGTTGTGCAGGTTTGCGGATTTCGCGCGTTGATTAGCCAGCTTCTTGATACCGGCTATTTCTTTGCGCTCGCGCTCTGATTGCTGGATACGTTTAAGCAGTTCCTTCGCAACATCCGGATGCTTGTGAAGGAAATTATCAAGTTGCTGTGTGACAAAATCATTGATGAAAGAGCGAACAGTTGGTCCATCCGTCGCGATGTTGTTTGATCCTAATTTTGTTTTCGTCTGGGATTCAAAGACGGGTTCTTCAACACGCACACTGATAGCACCAATGATGGAAGACCGTATATCTTTCGGATCAAAGTTTTTATTGAAGTGATCGCGGAGTGTTTTTACGATGGTTTCCTTGAAAGCATTTAAATGCGTTCCACCTTGGGTCGTATGTTGTCCATTGACAAACGAGTAATACTGTTCACCATAATGCTGACCATGGGTCAGGGCCATCTCAATATCTTCACCCTTGAGGTGTATGATCGGATAGCGTACTTCTTCGCCGGAAGTCTTTCGATTGAGCAGATCAAGCAGTCCATCTTTCGAGTGAAAGATTTTATTGTTGTATTTAATCCGGAGGCCTGCGTTGAGCCATGCATAGTTCCACAATTGCTGCTCGACGAATTCGTCGCGGTATTCGAAATCATTGAAGATCGTTTCATCCGGCACAAAAGAAAGAATCGTGCCCTGGTCTTCGTCAGACTTGATAATTTTGGATTCGGATTTGATTTCACCCTGATGGAAAGTAGCTTCTTTTGATTTGCCTTCCCGAATGGCGCGTACCAGGAAATAATCTGACAGCGCATTTACCGCTTTCGTTCCTACGCCATTCAGGCCCACTGACTTTTTGAAAGCCTTCGAATCATATTTACCTCCTGTATTGATCTTCGAAACGCATTCCACTACTTTGCCCAAGGGAATACCGCGTCCATAGTCACGCACAGTGACTCTAGTTCCCTTGATCTCAACGTCGATCTGTTTGCCGTGCCCCATGACATACTCATCGATGGAGTTGTCAATAACCTCTTTCAGAAGCACATAGATGCCATCATCAGGGGTTGAGCCATCGCCCAGTTTGCCGATATACATCCCCGGACGCATCCGGATATGTTCTTTCCAGTCAAGGGTTAATATGTTTTCTTCGGTGTATTGTGTCATTTCGGTTGTAATAAAAGGTAAAGATATGATGGAAAAGGTAAATATGAGGAATTCGTTGCGCTCGATGCGTGGGGATTTCGTGTTACTTTTTGCATTGCCCAAAAAGTAACCAAAAAGTCTAGTGACACGAAAAACTCACGTAATCAGCCAGGCAATAGTTTAGTTTCCTGTTTTGCTGGCTCGCCTGTTCCCATTTCACTTACACCTCTTTTAGGCTTTATGGCCTAAAAGAGGCCTTCCTTGGGGTTCAAACAATTTCGTGTCACAGCCAGTGCCTATTCGAGATGATTTTTAAACGGTCCCCTTTAGGGGATTTAGGGGTAAACCAGAGCTAGGTATTGCTTACGGACAGTTTAGCGTGACAGATTATTACCTATTCGAAATGATTCCATTAAGGTAATCCATTGGAGGCCGAAGGCCTCCTTTAAAAACAAAGTTGGTCATCCGTACGGACGACCGCGTATGTTGGATCACAAAAAACTCTATACGGTAAAGATCATGAATGCTGTTTTCAACAGCAGGTAATTATTACGCTCATTGGAATATCCCCATTTAGGGGGCAAGGGGGGCAACGGAGCTTAATTATTCCTCGCCGTCTCAGGTGTCGTCCTGTGGAAGAACGTAGGGAATGAAGCACTGGCGCTGTGCTGAAATCCTTTGCCAGAGGTTTCGAGGAAACGATATTGGCGGACAAAGTTTTTGAAAAAAGCGACCAGTTGCTCTTCAGGGATATTGCGGCTATTCGGTTTCGGGAAGAAGGCGAGATTGGAGATGGTGCCATCGGGATTGAAGTAAATATTCACCCACAATTTGGCGCCCTTGATATCAAACTTGAGATCTGCGGCATAATCTTCGATGTCCATCAGAAATTCGCTCCATCCTTTGTAAGCCTGATCCAGGTTGTTTTTATACACCGTCATGAACATATCAGGATGTTGCTCTGATAGCTCCAGGTACCTGTCTTCATATTCCCCAATGAGGAACACCTCAGGTATACCTGTGGACTGGACGTGCGACTGGGCGTGAGTGCTTTCCAGAATAAGGATGAGTGTTATGCTTATTAGATATTTCAAGGTTTTGCGACTCTTAAACCTAATGATCCCTTTAACGCATCGAATATATAAAAGTTATTGAAAATGAAGGGTTACAATCTACGCCATACGTTAAATTTATACGACCTTTCCTCTGCCCCGGAATTCACTACAGGCTTGTCAGGAAAAATTTTTATCCGGCTTACATTTTAATATTACATAAAATGATAATTGATATAGTATTGTTAGTCTCTGCGTTAACAGGCTTTTGGCTGGGCTACACCAAGGGTATCGTCCGCACGTTGGTCATGGTAGCCGCATATACTTTTGCAGTCCTTGTGACGCTAAAAATTTCTCCGTGGCTGATGGAATTCCTGACAAAAACCTTCCCTATCGGGAAAGTATTTGCGCTGATCTTTGGGACCATTGCGATTCTGGTGTCCTTGATTTTCCTGATCCACTGGATAGCCAAAAAAATGGATACCTCTTTTCAGAAAGGCAAACTCAGTGGTTCGGACAAAATCATCGGGGGAATCATCATGCTGATCGTGGGTGTGCTGTTCTACAGCATGGTTTTGTGGCCGATCAACCAGTTTGGCATGATTGGCGAAAAGTCAAAAGCTTCCAGCATCTCTTATAAAACGCTTGAAACAATACCGTTAAAAACCCGGACGTTTGTGGAAGGATTCAAACCACTCTTCAGTCATTTCTGGGAATTGATGGAAGAAACGATCCAGGAAGCGCAAACAAAATCACCAGAATAATCATTCCACCGCACGAATAGCAGATATTGGCAAGCCAACAGGTACCGGATAAAATACTCATCGAACGCTTCCGCACCGGAAGTGACCGTGATTCATTGGGTACGCTGTTCCTGCGTTATATGGAGTTGGTTTATGGTGTTTGCCTCAAATACCTCGGGCAACCAGAAGCTGCGCAGGATGCGGTGATGGATATCTACGAGCATCTCAACCGCAAACTCCCAGGCCATGAGGTGGACAATTTCAGTGGATGGCTCTATATGGTCAGTAAGAACCATTGCCTCCAGTTACTACGCAAGAAAAGCAATCTCTTAACAGTCTCCCTGGACGATCCGGTTATGCAAAATGGCCGTGAAGCGCATCAGGAAGATGACTTATTTGATTTCAATGTACCGGAAGATATCGCGGATCAGCTCCATCATTGTATTGAGCAGTTGCCCGACAAGCAGCAAGTGTGCATCAGGATGTTTTATTTTGAAAAAAGATCCTATGCCGATATTTGCACGATCACCGCACTCAGCATGGATCATGTGCGATCCAACATACAAAACGGAAGAAGAAACCTGAAAAAGTGTATACAAACCAAACAACGCCTTGGATCAGGAACTGACCTATAAGTGGATACAGGAACGGCTGCGTGAGCTGCACTCGGGTACCCTATCCGAGCATGACAGGCTGCGCCTTGTGGAGATCGCAAAGGATGATCCATTTGTATCTGATGCGTTGGAAGGTTTCCATGCACATCCGGATGAAGCACATGCTGAACATCTCGATGCCATTGTGGCAAAGATCAAACAAACTAAACGTGAGCGCAGGAGATGGTTGATTCCTAATCTCACCGTTACGGCGATCGCTGCAAGTATATTGCTGATTGTAGCGACCTATGCCGTGATCACCCGAATGGAAAAGAGCTCAGATGAAACACTCTTTGTGTTCGTTGCCCCTGACTCCCTTGCGCGACATGATTCACTGGCCGGTGGAATGGCCATGGAATCAACAACACAACCAGCGGATGAAGTAACTGAAAAAATGGATGTTCAGGAACCAGCTTCTCCACCAACGGCTAACGACAAATCTGTTTCTTCACAAACAGAAAGTAAGCAATTAAAGGTGCAGCCTGCCCAGGGTGCAGATGCAGTTGCCAAAACAGACGTTGCCATCACAGAGCCGTCTGCACCATCTGCCCAGCCATCAGCGATGCCTGCTGCCAAAGAATCGGCGACAACAGTATATGCAGATGATAAAATAAAAGCTGCTGATGAAGATATCACAGATCAATCGCAAGCTGAACTTGCCAGGGCCAAAAGGGATGAAGGCTATTATGCCAATCAAATGAATCCTGCCTTGATGCAAAGTCGAGTCATAGGACATGTTGCTGATGCACACAGCGGTACCCCGATCATGTCGGCGAAACTATCTGTTGATTACAGTAATCAACTCTTCTATACAGATATTGAAGGAGGATTCGAATTACACATTCCTCAACCAGAGGCTGTTTTGCAAGTGACATATCCAGGTTATGCTGACACATCACTGGTCATCAAACCTTCGGAAGAGAATATAGAAGTAGCTATGAAACCCGGAAGCATCCTTTCTTCAAATGTTATAGCGGGAGTTCAGCGTAAAGGCCCGGTGCCATCTGGCAACATTGGTGCAGTATCTTCGTTCCATACTTTTTACAATTACATTGCTGCTGCATCATCCCTGCAGTTGACATCTGAAGCTTCCTCTGCCCGTAGAAAAGTAACCATAGAATTCACTCTACGCAAAGATGGACGCCCGAAGGATATCAAGGTCATAGAAAGTTCCCGTGACAAGACGTACGATGATGAAGCTAAGCGACTACTGGAAAGTGGGCCTGATTGGGTTTGCCTGGGCGGTGAGTATCCTTGTACGAGGAATTATACTTTTTATTTCAGGTAAGTGAGCTGTCAGCTATCAGCTATCAGGTTTAGCTTCCAGCTTCCAGTAATCTGTCTCAGTCCCTTTAAGCATGCTATTTGAAGCATTTGCTTCAAATCCATATCACGGATCATCTGGTTTGTGACATACTATGTCAGGCAGCTTGTGGCTGCCATGTAAATACAACACCTGGATACATCTGTTGCTGAATACAAATCTGTCCCAATCCCTTCAAACATGTTATTTGAAGCATTTGCTTCAAATCCATATCGCGGAACATCTGGTTTGTGAAATTCAATGTCAGGCAGCTTGTGGCTGCCACGCAGAGACAAAATAATGATTATACCCTGGCAGCCACAAGTTGCCCATCTATGTCACTCCAATAACCAGAAGACCGAAATATCGATTTGAAGCGGACGCTTCAAATGTCTCATGAGGGAAATTACACTCAAGGGCACTGACAAATAATAATTCGATAATCCCATAAACCTACCTCTTACTCTCTTACCTCTTACTTTCTTACAATCTCGAAGCTACCGAAAGCCTCCGTCATAGGCTGCTCATGCACGACCACATCATTGACCTCCGCGAGCATGGGGCCTTCCTTACACCATTCTATAAAATCAGAGACTATATCCTCATGTCCTTGCACCAAGGCGCCCACTGCTCCATCAGGCTCATTCCACACTTTGCCTTTGAGACCAAGGGAGATGGCTTTGTCTTTTGCGGAGGCGCGGTACCAGACACCCTGAACTTTGCCGGTGATACGGAGATGATACGTTTTCATAAAATGAGATTACCTCACACCCCAACACTGGTGATCATCGGAATATCCGCCATCGTGCGTAAGCCGGGAGCTGCTTTCAGGATTGACTTGCAGGCATTGAGGATGATGGCGCAAGTGGCAATATCACCATGCACACCTTTCATGATGCGCGAACGGATATGTGGGGTGCCGAATATTTCAATTTCATCGTAAGAATCAGCTTCACCGACGGAGGCCTGGAAACTGAGTTTGATTTTCTCTTCGCCATTCACCCACCCTATTCCGATTTGACGCACACCTGCGACTTGTCCTGAAACGATGGTCATAGCTTCAGATTGGATCGTGCGGTCGGCGATGACTGGTTCAATTCGATCTTCTGTTTTCTCCAGCGTCCAACCAAGTTGATGCGCAAGGAAATGCATTGATTCTGACAGACCCACATGTCGAAGGGTGCCTTCATTTTTTCTTCTTTCAAATTCATCGAAGGTCAGACCTGCGCCTATTTTCTTTTGGAATGGAATGCGTCTGAATTGAGCATCCTGATAACGCCGTACTTCGATCTTTTCTACCTGACTGCAAACGCCAGTGAGCATTGCGGGTAGTGAATCCATGAGGAAGCCAGGGTTGACTCCTGTGCCGAGTACAGCCACACCTTTATCTTTTGCAGCAAGATCAATTGTCTTTGACCACTCATCCGAACTATTCAAGGGATAAAAGAGCTCTTCGCAGGTTGAGACCACAGGCAAACCAGCGTTGATCAGGGAAAGTAATTGCGGTCCAATCCGTGGCAGATCGGATACGGTCGCCAGGATCGCTACATCAACTTTCACACCTTGCTCCAGAATCTCAGCAATCTGCACACCACTGGCATCAGCGCCTGCATGCTCGCCCATATCTATTCCTTTGAGGGAAGGATCGATATCTACGACCTGCGTGATGATGATGTCATGTCTTTTGAGGGCGTGTCGGTAGATATTGATACCCAGGGGGCCTGCGCCGATGAGGGCTGCGTGGATAGGAGGTGTAGCGGACATAAGAATTGTGATAGTCTTTTATTGATGGGTGAAAGTAATAGTTTCTTTGGCGTTTGGCAAAGGGAGGCAGTGACGGCAGAAGGGCTGAAAGGCGGAAGAGGCGGAAGAGGTTCAAGGGGCAGAAGGGATTGGACAATTTAAAATCATGGACCTCAGAACACTGCTGCAGCGCTTCAGTCAATATGGATGGGAATCAGGAAAGATTTTAAAATTAGACGCTTTTCCTGCTTCAGATCAGGATTCCCGTAAAATAAAATGATTCAATCCCCTGAAAACGATGACTTTACCTTCGTCTTAGCCTCAGCCTCAGCCTTCCTCATGCCTGAAAAAATAAAAGATTATATATTTGCGCTCCGTTCGCAAGCATTAGTTACCCGGAGGAGTGGTAGAGCGGTTGATTGCACCGGTCTTGAAAACCGGCAAGGTGTAAAAGCCTTCGGGGGTTCGAATCCCTCCTCCTCCGCAAATGATAACAAGTGCCACCTTTTCGGTGGCATTTTTATTTTATGGCATGGCCATCAAGCCCTTTTCGGTTTGATGGACTTGACATGAAATAAAAAAAGCCCGCAGGGCGCACTTGTTATTATTTGCAGCGACCCATTTTAGGGATCGGCGTAGCCAATCCCTCCTCCTCCGCCAAAGTAAATGAGTGCCACCTTTTCGGTGGCATTTTTATTTTGTGGCATGGCCGACATTCCCTTCCAGGACTGTACCACCTAACTAAAATTTCACCAACGAATACTCAACTCATCTACCCATCTACATGATGACTATGTAACGCGGCAGACGAAAGCGACACTTTTGATGCCGAATAACTGCATAACCAACATGATAAAGATTTCGACTCCCCTTTACATTTTCTTATTGATGATGAGTTTGGTCCCTGTGGGCGAAACGAAGGCACAAGATGTTGGTATTGGAACACTGTCTCCGGACCATACACTCCATGTTGCCGCCAACACATCAACCTTGTTCAAGCTGGATAATACGTCAGCCCTGAGCACTGGGGTCATGTCCGAGATGTACTTTAAGACAGGGACGCACTATACCGGTGCTTTAAAAACAATAGGCAATGGTACCGTGACGGCCCGGCTTGGCCTTTTCACGTATGCCGTTACCAACCCTACTGCCCTGCTCGAGCGCATGAGCATTATGGACAATGGTAACGTAGGTATCGGCACCAATAGTCCCGGATTCCTGCTGGATGTCAATGGTCGTATGCGTGTGCGTCATGGGGGTGGTAGTAATTCAGCCGGTATCTACTTTATGGATGCTGCCAATCTGGTCAACAGGGGTTTCATCGGAATGGAAGACGATAACACGATCGGACTTTATGGAGGTAATGGAGCCGGTTGGGGGTTGACGATGAGC
>JANNSS010000236.1:0-4095 GCA_031402955.1 Saprospiraceae bacterium | reverse complement strand
CATACGCCTGCTTAGAAAAGAAGGATACACCGTGCCACCTGTCACTGTTCATAGGCAGTCAGCTCCCAAAAAAATCTAATTGCAAATCTGTTCAAAAAAACACGGAGGGGTTCAATATTTTGAACCCCTACGTGTTTTTTTGAACAGATTTCCAATTAGATTTTTTTGGGAGCTGACTGCCTATGCACAGAGACAGGTGTCACGGTGTATCCTTCTTTTCTAAGCAGGCGTATGACACCCTGCTGACCGCCGAGGTGGCCGGCACCGACTGCGAAAAAGATGGAGGCTTTGCTCATTTTCTTTTTCATCACGGGGATCCAGTTTCGGTTGCGGTTGTTGAGGAGCACGTCTTCATAATTTGCATCGCCGTTATTTTCTAAATCACCGACCATGGCGACCATGGCTTCGATCTTTTGGAGTTTGTATAATTCAACTGTTTCTTCAAACATATCACTCTCCTGGTTGGTGCCACGGACTGCGTCGAGGAGCATTACTGCCTGATCGCTGTAAGGAATACTATCAAACAGGGACATCTGGTAAGCCATCGTTTCAAGGCCTCCTACTTGCTTCGAAGATTCATTGGCTTTGTCATAGAGTGCCATTTCATATGAGACGATTTCTTCTGATTGCATCGCCGTTGGATCCAGATTTACTTCTGCAAGCATGGAGAGGAACATAGGCTTGACATTACCCAGTAAAAACATAGGCATTCCCATGGCTTCGAAATAGGCTGATACTTCTGCATACTCTGCGGGCGTCAGGAGTTTCTGTAAATTCATACCATCTTTCATCATTAAGCCGGACATCATGCCCATGAGGGAACCCATGTCAGACATATCATCCATATCGATTTCGAATACGACTCTTTCGCTATTTTCAAATGCTTCTTCAAGTCCAGCAGGCAGAAAAAAATCTTCTTGCGGGATCATATGGATGGTCCCAAAGAGATAAGAAGGATTTTTGAGGTCGTTATGCTCGATTTTCCATAACAGTGCATCAGGAAGTGTATCTGATTCTGCTGTGGCGGCTTTGGGCCCTTTGCAGGAAGTCAGCAGTAATATGGAAAACAAAGACAGTGAAAAGACAGAAAGTAATTTTCCTGCTCTTAAATTGAATTGATAAAACATAGGTTTAAAATAAGATGGCTGCAAAAGTAACGAGATAAACAACGGGATAGTGTAAGAGTTTAGGCATAGGGCATAGAGCGGGGATATACTAAAATGAATCATGGATGCCCCGTAGGGGCTAAATGTTGGTAGTAATGAAATGCAGAAAACACAACATGCCCCGTAGGGGCATAACTGATTGCACCGAATACTGTGTCCTGTTTCAGATTGACAAATGTATAGTTGACAATGAATTAGAGGTAATCGGATTGTGCCCCTACAGGGCACGAATGATATCTATTTCTCTTTGCAACCAACATTTAGCCCCTATGGGACAATGGTGCTGCCGGTGAGTATGAAGATGTTTTCGCACGGAGGCCACGGAGAACACGGAGAAATAAATTTGGCTCTTTGCTCTTTGTTGCTCTATGCTGTCCTCTGCTCTCTGCTCTATGCTAACTTTCTCTTTGGCGTGATATTTCATACAGGATGATCCCGGCGGCGACGGAGACATTAAGGGAATCAAGCTGCCCGGCCTGTGGGATGAAGATGATATGATCGACCAGCCTTAACAATTCCGGTGCAACGCCCTCCCCTTCTGAGCCCATGATGATGGCTACCGGTTGCTTGAGATCTACATCTGCAAGTGGGGTTCGTCCCTTCTCATCAGCGGCAATGACAGTAAAGCCACTGTCCTTGAGGAAACGGGCAGCCGTCACGAGATCCCTCACTCTGCAGAGAGGTATGCGCAACAATGCACCTGCTGACCTCTTGACAGCGTCGGCATTGATCTGCGCGGATTCCCTGACCGGGAATACGATACCATCAGCTCCCAGCACCTCTGCAGAACGCGTGATGGAACCAAAATTACCTACGTCGGTGACCCTATCCAGGATCATCAGGAGAGGGACAGCGCCTGTTTCGAAGAGGTGCGGAACCAGTGCTTCGAGATCAGTGTACTCCACCTGGGACCTGAACGCGGCTACGCCCTGGTGGTTGGTTCCGAATTTGTCCAGCTTTTCCCGGGGGACTTTCTGGATAGGCACTTCATGCTTTTTGCACTTCTCTACTACATCCGGGAAGCTAGCCAGCCTGTCAAGCAGCACTTTATCTATCGTCTGGCCATCATCCAGTGCTTCGAGCACGGTATGCCTGCCAATGATGACCCAATTACCTTTTTTTGTCATATATACTGCCAAGATAGAGAAGATTGTAGTCGGAAACCAAAAGATCAGGGGGGAATGTTTAATTTTAGACCCGCAATTCCTATAAATCTGAATATGAAAAAAGTTCTGCTGTTTCTGACAGTGTTTCTGCTGTCTTCTCCTTTTATCACAAATACATTCAGCCAATCTTCGGACTACCTCCAAAGGGCATACACCTTTATTGAAGCAACCTATGGCCTGAATAAAGCATCGCTTGGGGATCTGAAAATAAAGGATCAATACCGGAGTGAACACAACCAGGTGGTACACGTTCACCTGGCACAAACCTATAAAAGCATTGAGATCAATAGCTCCAGTATTAACCTTGCGTTTCTACCCGATGGCCGGATAATGAATGTAGGCCATCACCTGATCTCTCTCGAACAGATCAAATTGTCGGATGCTAAAGCTAAGGTGGCACCGGAGGCAGCCATTCGGGCGGCAGCTGTGTCTCTTGGCATCTCATCAAGATCAACTCCTTCTATCAGCAGATATAATAAAAAAGGGGTTCCGTTATATGCAAAGGTTGATATTGCCCTCCAGGATATCCTGGCAGAACAGGTGTATCTGCAAACCTCTCCGGGAGAATATACGCTGGCTTGGAAGATACTGATCGAATCCGCACAAAACGGTCACCTCTATCAATCTTATGTTGACGCCGTCAGTGGAAAGCACATCACCAATGATGAGTTGACCTTATCCTGTGCTTTTGAAACAGGTTACCTGGAGCATGAGCATTCCTGTACAGAAGATATTTCCAGTAATGCAACTGCGCCATTTCCTGCTGCAGGAGTTGCAAGTCAATACAGAGTCCTGCCGCTGACTGTAGAGAGCCCAAGTCATGGTAGCTTCGAATTGGTCTCAGGTGCAGAAGATCCCCAGGCGTCTCCGATGGGTTGGCACGATGCAGATGGTGTAGCCGGAGCAGATTATACAAATACACGAGGTAACAATGTGTATGCATTCCTGGATCGCAACTATGACGAATTTCCTGATCAGGAATTTGATGGTGGTGCTGATCTCATTTTTGATTACCCTTATAATCCTAATGCAGAACCTGTTGATAACACGGGTGTATCTGTCACCAATTTATTCTTCTGGAATAATATCATGCATGACTTTATCCATGTATATGGTATGAATGAACAAGCCGGAAGCTTTCAAAACTTTAATTATAGTGGGCAGGGTGCGGCAGGTGATTTTGTGTATGCCCAGGCACAATATGGTGCTGACGATCCGGCCCTATGCGGAAATGCCACAGGCGCTACAGAAGATTGTATCAATAATGCTTTTTTCAATCCTGTACCGGATGGTTTCAACGGGCGGATGGTGATGTATGTGTGGAACCAGGATAATGCAAGTAAATATCTTGATGTTCTCGAACCTACAGACCTTGCCGGTAAAATACAGACTGGCCTTGCGACCTTCGGACCTGATCTGACGACGACGCCTATCACTGCTGAAGTGGTGATCATTGATGATGGCACCTCTGATGGATCGCAAGGATGCGAGCCTTCAAACCAGCCCGAAATGGAAGGTAAGATTGCGTTGATAGACCGTGGTGGTTGCGATTTTAGTTTGAAAGTTTACTATGCACAGGAGGCAGGCGCTGTAGGTGTCATCGTTGCCAATTTTGAAGATATCATCTTTGGGATGGGTCCTGCTGAGCTTGCTGAAGAAGTGACTATTCCGTCTGTACTGATCTCAAAACAAGAAGCTGACCGGATTCGTGCTTTTGCAGGCACTGGTCTGGTCGTATCGCTTGTAGCACCCGTCACGACAGG
>JANNSS010000235.1:0-32047 GCA_031402955.1 Saprospiraceae bacterium | reverse complement strand
CAGTGACACGCGTTGAGTGTAGCGAGACTTTTTCCATTCTGTTGATAATACCTTTTCGCCTCAGTTCTTCCGCGCTGGCGCGGACGACGAGTTCATCAGCAGCTTTGGTGAGGTACACTTTTTTGCCGTTGCGGTAAGTGTAGACTTGGGGGGAGTTTGGTGTTTTGGCCATGGCTTAGAAAGAATTTAAAATTCACGAATAAAAATCGACTACGAGCACAATGTTATTCTAGCAGTAACATGCGAATTGAGGAAATAATCCACATCAATAGCGGTGTTTGTATCAGGTACGAGTACGTCATTTAGTTGGTTTTGGGCTAACGGTTATTCCGAAGTACGCCCCTAGAGCACTAAGACCCAGCACGGCCATTTCGTTAAATCCTGCGCTAAGGCTGAGACCAATCAGGTTGATGCCAAGGAAATAGTAGGCAACTGCGACCATAAAGCCGATTAAGATTCCACCGATAATGGGTTTTACAGGAAAATTCTTTTTGTCGGACGCAAAATAATGTTTGGCCAATCCGCCAATTAAACCTCCAACAATGGAGAATAGCAGAAATGACCAGGGAAATGTATAGGTGAATGTAATTTCATTTGATTTTGAATTACTGGAAGCTGCAGAAAGTATGGCAACACCTTTTCCTTCTGATCTCAGATAAATTGTAGAAGGTTTGTTGTAGGTGACAAACATTGAGCCAGGACTTACACTTCCTGCACTCGCACTAAAATTTACACTTACGGAATCAGTAGAACTGGATCCGATAAATCGGACTGTAATAGGCATAGTTTGGATTCCATACCCCTGCAGTGATAATTTGTTGGTCCAAATCTCCAGAGCAGGTTCCACCTTTAGATATGTTTTGTATCCGTCTGGGTTAGATATTGTAATCACCTTTACTTGAGCTGAATCGATCACGCTATTTGCGACCAAATCAACATTAGAAAAAGGAGTGAATACATGAGGAATTTTTAGATGGTCCGGTGTAATAATATTTACAGCTTCTGATACGACTGCAAGATTGACGGGTTCTATTTCCTTCCCATGAGAATTTGTATCCGGACTCGAAAGAAAAAATCCCAAAGTAGCTTTAAACGTTTTCAGCACGTGATCATAGCGAAATGGCCTAACCGTGGTGAATGCAATACTATACGATTCAGTTTGAGTCCCCTTTCTTTCAATATGAAGCTCTGGAATAATCTTAATATCTTCCCGGACGCCATTAAATTCAGGAATTAACTTTGCTCTCCTAAAGGATGCCGTATCCATTATTTCAATATTCTTTTGATAAGGTACCACAGTTTTAGAACCATCGGCTAATTTTAAATCTTTTATTGGCGTTGTTCTGGTTTCTTTGACTTTCCCGTCTTCTATAGTTTTTACTTCTACCGGAGAATTCCGCTTGATAACGTGTTCGTAAACTTCTGGACGTAGGTTTCTATTTATCTGCGAGAATGCAGCGGATGATGCCAAGAGCATTAATAGAAAAATCGAAATAGTAGGCACGAAAAAATTTAAGGTAAGGATGGATGATCGTCGTGCGAATGGACTTTTAACAGACTTTTTCATTGGGTGAGGAGTTTTTGATTGATGAATTGAGAAAAGGAAGTCGAGCAGATGTACCTGCTTAAAACAAGTATGGATAAATAAAATATAATTTGTTGTATTGAATAATATTGGAACAAATAAAATATCCAGTTCCAAAGGTTTAACTATTAAGCAGTGGGTCGCCTTTTAAATAAATCCCAAAAACTTTTTTAAAGGCATCTGAAGTCTTTCTTCCTGCTTTGCCATCAGGTAACAGGTAGATACCAGGAAGTGTATTCAGGTATTGTTGCAATTCTAAAGCATGCTGGTTAAAGTGGGAAGGATCATATTTGACAAGATTGGCAAAATCTTTAGTGGTGAACGTATCATCCTGTATTTGAATAAGGCCTCGTTCTACAAGACGGCGTAATATCACGGCAGCACCGATTTGTTTAGAAACGGCAGTGGGACTATATCTTCCATCTGCTACATACTTTCCTTTTGTATAATGGTTGCTTCCGGACCACAGATATGGGGAATGGATTTGATGATGATCTCTGTATCCAAATCCATTATATTTTTCAAACCGGTAGAGGAGTTGTGGAAGATCCCAGGAAGTAAGCGTATCAAATTTCTTATACTTTAAAGCATCGATAGCACTTGCCAGGAAAGTAAAGGGAGGAGTCCCTGCGATGGGTCTTCCTTTGGGCACCTGAACGGTGCGGGCTGTCAAAGGATCGCCATTGTGTAAATGGCCATCGAAGTCCATGCCTGATTCCATATTGTGTATGATGGCAATAAAAAACCATGGAACGGTTGTTTCCGTTTCAATGCGTTTATACCGGGCAGAATTATTATTTATTTTATTGACGATTACGTTTATCTCTTCGAGTCGACTGAGGTTGATGGCGCAGGTTTCGAAAAGGGGTTTTGTATTCGTTGCGGAGGGTGTTGGAGAGGAGGGGCATGACTGAATTTGATTATTTAATTAGGAAGAAAAGTAAAATGAAACAGTATGTGTTATATCCATTGGATTAGACAAAGAGAGATGCTAAAAAACCAACTACAAAGCCTACACCCAATGGCCTGTTTGCTCGCAGTTCGATATTGGATTTGCCATATTTCCTTGCCCTGGTTTTATCCTGGAGGTAGGCTACACGTATAATGCGTAATCCATTTAGAAGAAGTGGGAATAGAATTATTATTTTCCGACTGATAGACAATTCTTTTTGTGGAAATACATGTTCGTGTAAATATCTAAGTAATAGAAAAGAAAGAATTGTTGTAAATATGCCACTTAAGAAACCTGCCCAATGTTCACTGATGACCATTGAAGTTAATTTAAATGAAGCGGATCCAATGATAAGCATGAAGATAAGCGAGAGGAGGATATAAATGGGAATTGACATCGTATTGCAGATTGTATGTCTGGAGGACGTTTTTTGTTTTTCCGGTTGGGGGACCACTTTGTTAATGAAGCCACTATTCTAAAAATGCCGCATGGTATCTAATATTCGGATCTGGTGGCCCAGGTGAAATGCGGCTTATGAAAATTGGATCTCTGCTCCCTGAACTTGCCCTTCGTTTTTTGAATACACCACACGATGCACTTCCCTTCCTGTAGCATCCCGGATCGCAATAGCACCACCAGTATTTTTAAGCCGCAAATTTGTAACCCTAATTACTTGTAATTGGCCAGATCCAAAATTAGGAATATTGAGTACTTGCTTTCTCAATTTATCATCCAATAATTCCCAGCTCTCAAGATTGATCATTTCAGGTCCAGTGTTCTTGATGGTTACAGTTTCTTTTCCCACTTCCGCCAACCCCTGGGGATTAACCAGTGCTGCGACGATTTTGATGTCTGGCAATGCGGTGCTCACAAGTAAGGCTTTGGCTTTCTGAACTGCCAGCACGGCATCAATTTTTCCATAGCCATAGAGATTACTATGACCATTTGGTTTGTATTGGCCTCCAGGAAGATCAATCTGTTGACAGGACTCTTTGATAATTTGTTTTACTTGTGTATGAGTGAGACTAGGGTTCGCAGCAAGCATTAGTGCAGCGACACCAGCGACACCAGGAGTCGCACTCGAGGTGCCACCGAAAGTTGAAATATAATTAGTGGAAGAATATCCTTTCGAACCAACTCTATCGGTAGTATAAATCCCGGATGTTTTGGGCGCAGGATTGACAGGATCAATGGATTGAAAATCATCGCTTGGAAAACAGCACCACAACGCTTCTCCGAAATCGCTATACACACTTCGCTTATTGTTATCATTGCAAGCGCCTACAGCGATGACATCCGGGTTGCTCGCATATCCATCAAGCATCACATCTTCTCCACCGTTGCCTGCTGCCCAAAATATTGGACAGCCTTTTCCATGGCGACCATGTTCGACTGCATATTGTATAGCTGCTCTGGTGATATCAGGAAGAGCTACTTCAAGAAAGTGATTTGGATCGGTTTTGTCTTCAGGATCCCCATCCACTGGTCCCCAACTGCAGGAGATAATGTCTGCACCTTGGTCAACGGCCCAATAGATCGCATCAGCTTCTTCGATGGAACCAAGATCTGCCGCATGACGAATCGGCATAAGTTTAGCTTTAGGTGCTACGCCGGATGCATTGACCCCTTCAGCACATGCAACACCTGCGCAAGCTGTTCCATGATTTTCATTCCCATATTTTGGGAGTGGATCATTTATTCCCAGGGTAGCGTCTCTTCCACTTACTACTTTTCCGGGGATATTGAATTCCGGATGATTGATATCAACACCATCATCGATGATGGCAATGATTATTCCTTCTCCTTTGGTTATAGCATGAGCATTGACCACATTGCTATGTGCATTAATGCTGAGACCACCGATGATGGTTTGTTGAAGATGCCATTGTTGTGGATGGACCACTTTTGTCGACTTTCTCCGGATCAACTCCGGATGACAAAATTCGACTTCCGGTAGATTCAGAATACTTTCTGAAAGTTGGAAGACGTCAAGCCCAGTTCCTTCAGGGGCACTAACAAAGTAGGTGTTGATGGAGTAAGGGAGTGATTTTTTTATTTTTAAATTAAATTTATCTATTATTCTTTCACACGTTTCTTTGGAATTTTCGGGCTTGAATTTAATCACCAGGTTTTCTGTATAAATTACGGGCTCATTGCCTTGGCTATCTACTAAAACACGACCGGCAAAACGCAAATCAGGCTCTGATTTGAGAACCGCCCGTGCTTCATCACGTTTTTCGGAATTATCCTTGGCTGATTTCTTAAGTTTTAAAACGCTGACATCTGATTCCTTGAATATGGCTTCTGTTTTAAATCCTTCAAGTACTTTCTTGCCAGGAATAGATCGGACCGCCTGGCTGAGTTTACGTGCATTTCGGGTGCGTAACACTATCTGATCATCAGAAACGGCTAAAGAATACTTTTTTCCATTGTACGTGTACGTATACATAACCTAAAGTTTATGGGTGAATGATTATAGATTCAATTTAGTGTTAAACAATTTTACCTTCTTTTATATACTCTCGAAGGACTGCGGCTTCAATTCGTTTTGCATCAATATTGTTCGTTTTATCGGCCATGGCAGCGACGGCGCAATATTGTGCGACGTTCATGATGCCGGCTCCTGTTAGTTCATATTTCCTAGCCACCTGATGCCAATCGATATCTTCTGCTATGGACATTTGGAAGGAGAATGCTTTTTTCCAAATCATAACCCGTTCGTCCGGACCCGGCATCGGAAAATGGATTATAGCCTGAAACCGTCTGCTGAATGCATCATCAATATTGGTACGCTGATTGGTAGCGAGAATAACAAGTCCCTTGTAGGCTTCGACACGCTGAAGGAGATAAGCAGTTTCCTGGTTAGCATATTTGTCATGCGCATCCCGGATATCTGTTCTTTTACCAAACAGCGCATCTGCTTCATCAAAGAACAGAATCCAGTCTTTATTTTCTGCCTTATCGAAGAGCCGTGATAAGTTTTTTTCGGTCTCCCCAATATATTTCGAAACGATCCGGGACAGATCTATACGAAAGACATCTTTGGATGTAAATTTCCCAAGTAAGCAAGCGGTTAATGTTTTACCTGTGCCTGGAGGCCCATAGAATAAGGCGAGATAGCCAGATTTAAATCGGTGTTTCATTCCTAATGAATCCAGCAAGTCTGGATTATATTTCACCCAGTCTTTGATCTCCAGGATCTGTTGCATCGTGGCAGGATGTAACACCAGGTCGTCCCATGTCAAGCCAGTCTTGATTTGTTCTGCTGGAAATTCGCTACTAAACCGTGGCTTGCTGACACTACCTATACTCAGTAACTCCACTATTTCCTGATCTAGAATAATTCGACCACTCATCGCAGGTTCTCCATAGGCAGGTTGCTCAAGATGGAGAATATTCTTCCTGGAGAACCAGTGGTCCGGATGAAATAACTCCTGGATGTGTAATCTTTGCTGCAGGTTATTTCCTGCCAGGATAAATTGCGCAGTCTCACCGGTAGGAATCATACCACGATATTGCATCGAGCGATTGCCTCCCACCTCAGGAAGATCTCCGCCTTGTGGTAAAAACGATGCAATGATATTGGCTAGCAGTCCCGGAATGACATGAGGTATCAGTGCGAGGATCAGCACACCATACTCTAAGAAATCTGGTTGATGCTCCTGAATAAAATTGGCATAAGGAGATCCATCATTGATATAGGTGATTTCCGGTGTCGTGACGACTTGTTCTTTGCCAAAATGCAGATTGAGCCTGGCCTGGATTAATGCACGGAATTGCTGTTGCGCTAAATTGAGATTGTCCTCATTGGAAATAGTAGGTTGATCAGAATTCATAACTGCACTGTGGGACTATGCTTTCTCTTTGTACTTTGAAATATTCTGAGCGGCGATACGGTCTTCTCCATTACGTATGCGTTCTACGATTTGTTTTTTTAATTCGTCCTGTTTTTCAGCAGGATAGCCAGTCAGGTCAGTCCATACTTTAGTATTGTAAATGGTGATCTCCTCTTTGATCTTTTTGACATCAGCTATTAACTCATCATTCAATAGGGCGACTATTTTTGAACGCTTTTGATCAGGCGTCATGCTCGCATCGGATTTGGTATCAGCAATATTTTCGATGAAAGCTTTCTTTGTATCTGAGCCTTTACTACCATAGGTTCTTCCTTCATAATGGCGAATCTTATGAAGGTTGATGGCATATCCACCCGCCGCATGACCTTCCATCGCTGCTTGCTCCAGCTTAGTTCCTTTAAATATGCTTAGCTGTGCTGCCTCCTTGAGGACTGCTGCCTGTGGTTGGTGATCGGGCGTCATATCATCAGACTTGGGTTTCGGCATAGATTTGTAAGTACCATTTAAACCTTCGAGTTGGTATTTTTCTACATCCTTACCAATATTTGTATCCCCATCCAGCAGAAGCCTGATCTTATTGGATAGCTCAACTTCCTGATCGACCAGTTTCTGCCGATGTGGTTTTAAATCATCTTCTGTTCCATTCGTTTTCTTGACTTTTTCTATATCCTCCAGCGTTTTCTCCATCGGTGATTTTAGATAACTTTCAATTTCCGTCACCAATTTTTTCTGCCGATCGTCAAGTGTATATTTTGTGCTATAGCTTTTCACAAAATTCCGTATATCCTGCGGACTACTCGCGATCATCATTTGGAGGTCCCCTGATTTTTCACCAACGGATATAGTGTGCGTCTCCCCACCTGCTTTAAAAACTTTTTTAGGTAGCAGGAAGTCTGCGATCTTCTGCAATGTCTGCTTACCCATTTCTTTTGCTTTTTGACCTCCGGCTTTCACGGCAGATACACCTTTTTGAAGCTGTCGCTCAATGCGCTTGACAGCGATCTTGATTCGGGTCACCAGCGGCCGTGCTTTCATCAGCACCCGGTCAATGATATTGGTGACCATCTTTCGAAGACCTTCGATATTCTTTTGAAGTTTATCAGCGAAGTTCCCAAGCCCTACTAACTTAGCAAGGAAATCAATCGCAATCACCACCCCATTTGTCATCGCATCGACTACTTTCTTCACGATGCCACTTACATTGCCCTGAATTGCGAGGCCAATGGAATCTAAGAATGCATTGACAATCTCTACGATGCGGTCAATATTGTCCACCAGCCATCTCAAGGCTTTGTACGCCGCCTGTATCAACCGGATAAAGCCCAATCCGGGAATAAACAAGGTGGCTACCCAGATTATGAACTTTCTTATGATGGCCTGAAAAATCTCTTCTTTTATCTTGCTAAAGATCTCATCCAGTTTTTTACTCATTTCTTCCTTTACCCAATTCCACAATCCCTCTATACCTTCCTTCTGAATAATCCGGATCGGTTCAAGGAGGGTGCTATCGGCTGCCTGTAAAATTTTGTCGCCAAAGCCCTCTGCTTGCTTGATCAGATCAAGAAAATCTTTACCTAGTTTGGCGCCTATTCTTTTCATTAAAAACTCCTTGTCAAAACCAAGGATCTGCGTCGCCAGCGAAAACATACCACGCGCATCCATATTTTCTGGAATGGTGATATCACGACTTGAGGCCGCACCGGTCAACCATTTCCAAAATCCACGCGCCAGGTATTTTTCAAAATTGGTTTCAAACTCACTCATGCCTCCTTTGATACCGCTGACTAGATTGTTGAAGAATCGCTTAGGGGCAGCCATGATATCGGAGATATAGTTTCCGATACGATCAATGATCGACATCAGGAGATCGCCCAGTTTTTTTATCGCAGACGCTACATCCCCAATAAAACTCACTGCATCCACAATCCAAGAAGCACTTACCTCTTCTTTGATTTTATCAAATTCGGCTTGCAAGTTGTTGACGTTTTCTACATATTGATCCGCCAGTGAATCGATAAGTTCATCTTGTGTGCTTTCTACACTAGATTCGAGATCTGTAAATTTTGCCAAGGTCTCGGTGAGCAAGCTATCCGCAAAAGCCAACTCATCTGTGTTCAGTGTCGTTTTATAGTTCTCCAGTGCAGTACGACCTGTTTGTATCCGCTCCAATGCACGGTTGAGTTCCGTCTCTACCATGATAGCAATCTCGTCAAGGGTAAATTCCATATTGTAGAGGAAGTTCTCCTTCTCCTGCCTGAAGATGTGAGCTACACCATCGGAAAGTCCTGTCCATTCAGCGATCTTATTATCAAACGTAAACCAGCCATAGTGATCATCCAGTCGACTCGTCACCCGATCTTTGAAGTGCTTATTTGCTGATTCTACTTCTGTGCTGAATTTGCTTTCTACTGCGGTGGCTAACTTAGTCAGTATATCATTTACATCTAACTCTGTAGCTGTATAAAAAGCATCGATATACTCTTTTATCTCTCGCTGTCTGGTTTCTGTTTCGGATTCCTTCGTGGTTTGTCCGGTATAGACCTGGCCTGTGGCTTCATTCTTAGTCTTCTCCATATCGCGGAGTTCGCGACCGGTTTTGCTATCTGCAGATTTCTGGGCACCTGCCAGCTTTTCTTGTTCTACCTGTTGATACCTCAATGGTGCAGCAGCAATCTCCCGCTGAGCATCTTTCTTCTTTGTCAGTGCTTGCTCAAACTGTGGCTCCTCAGACTCTGCTAGTTGTTGTTCCGTGATACCGCCCTCGACCATTTGATGATCGAGCTTATCACTTTCATGTTGAAGTGAAATCTCACCTTCTGTTTTAGGTTTTGGTGACGCCAGTCCAGAGGGAACAAGAGACGGTTTATCGGCAGGCTGAGCACCTGGCACAAGAATATTATCTGGCTTGGCATTTGGATGTGGAGGTAATGGTTCTTCTTTGGCTTCCTCGAGTGGGCCGGACACTTTTCCTTTTTCCTCTGCTATGCTTCCTTTGAATTCATCCTTCGCCTCTGCCAGTTTATTGCTTTTAGAAAATGCATTTGCCTCCTTTTCAGTTCCCGGCATCTTCGATTCGATATTCTCACGGAGTTTGCGTTTGAATTCATGGCGATCGAAATTTTGTCTGGGTTTAGCCGCTTCTTCCAACGCAGTGGCTTTCTGATCTTGACCAGATTGCTTGTTTTGTTCATCGATGGTCATGACAGCCGAATTGACCATTTCATCTTTCTTGTCACCGGCAGGCTGATGAGCTTTTTGCTTTTTTGCATTTGAGCCTATCTTCTTTTTCGCCTGAGCAAACCCCGGATCTTCTGCAGGACATTGGGGCGACTTAGCTAAGGCAACAGGTGCAGGAGTGCTGTCGGTCTCTTGAACTCCTTCAACTGACTGCTCTTCGTTACCTTCTATTTCTTTTTCAACTGGAACTGGTGTTGGAGCTGGTGCAGCCTTCTGAACTGTGGGGTGGGTGGAGGGGGCTTGTTGTGCACTACAAGGTTTGTTGGCCTTACTTGATTTACTGTTTTTTGATTTTTGTTTGGCTGGTTCTTTAGGAAGAGGAGGCTTCTGTGATTTTACTTTGTCTGATTCCACATCCTTAACTTCACCCACTATCTCCTCTGCATCTCGGCTGGCTTCATCCATGATATGCTGCGGATCTGGGGGAGTAGCAGGAATGATAGGAGTAGTATCGCGTAATGTGGAGGGACTGATGGTTTCTCCTTTGGACTTTGCTTGTTGAATGGTATGTGCTAGTTCGTGCGCCAATAGCAATTTTCCATCCCGGGTTTTCGGATTGTATTTAAAACGATTGAAATAGACATCCCAACCATTGGTGAATGCCTGCGCTTCCAATTGCTGACACATCAATGAAGCTTGATCATCGGTGTGAATTCGCACCTTTTGAAGGTTTACCCCATACCCTGATTCCATGGCATCGCGAACTTCTTTCTGCATTTGGCTTCCGAGTCCGCGACGATCTTGCAACATGGTGATAATGTCAGGTCTGGTCTGGCGCCAGTTATCGTCTTTTGGTTTTGTCTGAACATTCGTGTTGTCACTGACCGGCTTTTCTTCTTCTATAGCTTTGGATTGCACACGCTCCTCTTCACTTGATTCGCCTTCACTTTTCTGAACTGCGTTAGCAATGCTATGTTTTTCTTCCGGCAGTTCTGGGTTCTTCGCATCGGTATCTTTGCGCTGAAGATTTGCAGAAGGTGTTATTTCCTCTTCGGATTTCTGAATACTCGTGCAAACTTGTTCCTCTCTTTTTGTCTGGACCTCTTCTGTCTGATCTTCTTTTTGAATGTTATCATCGACCTCTTTCTTTTGAATCGGCGACTCTTCAGGCGATTCCTGTTTTTGCTGTACCTGCTCCTCCTCTGATGAAGACTGGTTTTCCTTGCGCTGAACAAATGGAGTGACACTATCCGCCAAAGGTTTTTTCTGAATAGAATCCTTGTTATCCTCGCAATTGTTGCATTTGCTCTGCACAGGAATGGCAGAAGATCTTTGCACAACGTGATCAGCCATCTGGTCTGCTTCCTTTTCAAAAGCATCCCCCGGTCTGCTCACGTTCAGCTTTGACTGAACCGTAGCTGGGAAAAATTGATTAGCCTTACCCTCTTGAGGCTGATTTGACTTACTAAAAAAGCTCTTAGCGTCCTGCTGAGATCGGGAGGCAGTAGAAGATGATTTTTCTGAAGTGGTTTTCACCTTTCTTATTTATTCAAGCAAGCGGACTCAAATTGGAAAATATTGAATCGCGGATAACTAAGCCCAATGCACCCAAAGGCATTTTTGCATCCATGGCATTTTAATGATGGAGATACTCCATGGTAGATTCTGCAGCAGCAGATCATATGGCTTGTGCTCCATGTGCAATGAATAATCTCCGTTTTCCAATTGTTGCAATTTGCCACTACGTTGAAGGAAGGCTTCCTGCAGCCCTTCCGGTGATGAATTGCCCAATGCTTGCCAATGACGAATCACGGAGCGAAGTAATTTTTTTGATTCTTCTAACTCATTTTCTTGAAGAAGCACATCCTGCGGCACCGGTTGATGAAATGGAATATCACACAATACTTTGGGGAGCAGTAATCGATACCCTGGGACATGCGTTTCAAAACGAGCGAGGTATTGAATGATTTGTAAGGCATGTAGGGGATCCAACAATTGCTTTTCATCGGCCAAGCCAAGTTCTTTCAGGAAGGCGGGTAAAAATGGAGCTATTAGCACAAGTCCGGCATCTTCCAAGAACCAGGTATCTTCTTTTTTAAATTCTTTAGAAGATGCCTGTGCATTATTTGTATGCTCATTTGTTATTTGTTGGTTCAACCATGATTCAATTGCTGACAAATCCTCAGTAGCTGAAAGGCCGCTCAAAAAATTGAGGGTTTCTTGATCCTGGCCGAAATAGAACTGCCAAAAAAGCAATTGTGTGGATTGATCTGCAGTATTCATGCGCAACCAAGGCTGCAAGGCTGGGATTTTCTGATTGATCAGTTTCCAGTCCGGATTTCGGATGGTGGCTACGGCACTTAAGAAATCAACAGAACATTGTAATGACATACTTCTTAATATCACAGGATCGCTCCATAACTGATTCAGTCTCGAGCTGTCTTTTCGCATGATCGACAAGAGAGAATCCTCCATCTCCTCCCAGTTCATCTTGGGGGCATACCAGGGCAAAAAACCATGTTGGAGGAAGAAAAGAAAAGTATCAAGCAAATCTCCTTTTGTATTTGCGCTCTTTTCTTTTGCCGGTGGTGTGCGCTCTGACAATAAGTCCGCTGAAGGGAAGGATTGCATGGCCTCCAGCTTTGATTCAATTTCCTTGCAAATCTGACGGGAAAGATTTGCCTGCCATTGGCCTTGACCAGCATGTAAACTGATCTCTACTGTCATTTGATCAATCCGGAATGAGCGGCCTTGCTGGCTCAAACGTTCAAACATACTTTCCAATTCGGGATTTAATTGGGTTTCCACGAGATGTTGGATTTCCTGCTGCATGCGTTTTCCATCCGCCTCCGTACCGTGCATGATCACGTCTACATGCTGTCGGTAAATCAATTGATCGTGGCCAGGCATGATTATTTGTTTTTACCTTTTTTGCCGACAGTCTTTTTACCTGGCGTTGCTTTTTTAGTAGTAGAGGTGTTAGAGCGTATAGCTTTTTTAACTGTTTTTTTAACTGCTTTTTTAGCGGAGACAGATTTTTTGGAAGTTCTGCCAGTCGATGGAGATGCGGTCTTCCTTGCTGCAGCCCTTGGATTGGTGGCTGAACTTCGTCGATCCACCGGGTTAACTCCCGTCGCAAGTGATTTTTCCATGTAATCCCACTTTCCTTGTTTATCTACCACGATCAATCTCACTTTAGGATTTGCTTCATTGATAAATTTCGGATTACCTGTTTCATGCTGCTCCAATGGTTGTTCACTCCATTCATACAACCAATGGAAATGCGTAGTGGCCGGATCTGCTGCCGGATCCAGAACTGCTTTCAACTCGTCACGCCGTTTTTGGATATTAGTGATTTTGAGACGTTCTGCTGCCTTCGTGACTGGTGGCACACTACATTTATCTATGCGATCAATGCCAAACTTTTCTAATTTGAAATTAGCGGACTTGGGTAAGAATTGCTCAACATTTACACCATCGGAAGTGAAATGCCACAAAGCCATGATCTCCATGTTTCCTGAGGCTTGAGTGGCTGCAAATAAAACCTGGAGACTAAAAGAGTAACAAGTAAAATGTTCTATACTGATTGTACTGATATCATTTTTCTCATTAGGTGTAAAGCTGAAAACATTGGAACCCACTTTAGCATCAATGATCGCATTGATGGACGTAAACAGTTGTTCAAATTTCTGCTTGTAATTTCCTTTATTCACCTCTGAGCCACGTTTGAATATATCATTAAACAGTTCTAGGAGATTTTCATCTAATAAGACCCTGCCACTTTCATTAAGCAATGTTAACTGAGCGCGCTCTGTGGATTTGATCATCAGTTTATCATCTGGTCTGCTAATCCACAAAGGATATCGCGCATGAGTCGCCTGTCCACCACATGGTAACATACAATTTTGCGCTCCTACTTTGATCTGGATGTTGGATTCAGCAGTTTGCCCTCCTGCGTCTGTGATTCTATATTTAAACTTGACAGTCTTATTGGAGATGGATGGATGTGGTGTAAAGGTGATCGATCGGTTGGTATTGACGGATGCAACGCCTTCTGCTGGTTGCTCAGGGATAGTAATCACAAGATTCACCCCTGAGATATTATCTCCAATTGGAATGTTTACAGTTGTATTAAAAGATGTGCTGGAACTGATCTCACGTGCTATCGGAACTACTGGGGCACAGGTGTGTTCCATTTCAAGCATCTGTGGTGGACAAGTGCTTGAATCTTTTATTTCAATGGTGTGCCGGACACCAGCGGCATAAGGACCTGCAACTAATTGATGAGATGTACCCGTACGTGTTGAACTCAGGGGTGGTTTACGATCAATCAGAAATGGAGGTTGACCGCCGTCTACAATCAACGTAAATTGATATTGATCTCCTGCGTCATTGCACAATGGCGCACCTAAAGTGATTTTCATGGGTAGATGTATTTCAATTGTCAACGGCAATGAAACACCTCCCTGAGAATCCCGTATCTCCACTGTAGATACGCCCACAGGAAAATCAATTGGTTGCAACACATCAAATGGAACAAATGCAGCTCCGGCATTTGTGCCACGTTTGATTTCAAAAGGAGGTTCACCTAATATCGGAGAAAATAGCACCGGAGCATTTCCAGCTTGATCTGAGCAACCCAATTCAATTTGGAAGGAAGGCTTTGGCGGAGGAAGCACAAATTGAATCGGCGGACAGTCCGAAAGGGTTCTCGATGGAATAAAAAAATCCGCGATAACGACTCCTTCTGGAATTCTAGGTAATGGTGCAACTGAAATGGGGATATCATCGGACGCTTCAAAAATCCCATCTGCTACCAGACCACCAAAGTCAAGCGTCAACCCGGCTTTGTCAAATGCATTGGATAGTAAATCAAACTGAACACCTGATAATTTTCTGGCTATTCTGTCATTCAATGGTAAGCCCAAATCTTTCAACTCTTTTGCACCCAGGTTTTCAACTTCTGCCCGACCAGGCTTATTGCTGCCACTTGCTGCTACCAATAGATCAGCAATATTGGCTGCGACAACACTGCCAAGCAAGTTCGGATTGACTGTTCCGGGATTGGCGGGTGGCTTAGGAGTATCAGGTGTTTCCTTAAAAACCAGGACAAAGGTTCCACCTGACGGCACCCCTGCTTGATGCTGGATTTCCGGGTGTTTCTTTACATATTGACTAAACCAAATAGATTCAGCCGCTGCTTTCTTTCTGCGTTCGATTTCAGCAGCTAGTTGATCCAGTCGCTTGTCTAGACAATTGTCCAATAAATTCTTCAATTCTTCAATTGCCTTCTTACGTTCATCAGGTGGTATAAAAACAAAATTGTCGGGCAACCTCAGCAGGTCCCCGAGATAAGCATCTGCCGCAGATTTGACGCCATCGTATTTTCCCTGAATACGAGCCATATCGATATCATCCGATTCATCAGGAATACTCTCTGATAGCTCGGCCACTTTACCTATCAATTTTACTGGACTTGTAACTACAATACGATACTCATCCGCAGACATCGTCTTGACTTTCTCATTGTCTTTAAGTGCATCATTTACCTTATCCAGGATGGTAGAAGCATTTATATCGACAGGCGTCTTATCGATTTCAGGTTTCAATACTTCACCGATAGTCCCGGTAGTGTTAATGACAGAACCGCCTATATTGATAGCAGCAAAAGCTCCTAATTTATTCAATCCTAGAGAAGCTATACTGCTGGTAGCGATAGTGGATGTAACCTCCCGACCTTTAGCAGCCCGGCGTCCTGCATTTCTGTTAGTCGATACTACTCTTGATCCAGCCAGCCTGGTAAATAGTCCGCTTTGAAGATCATAACTAGAGAAGAAGCCTACTTTTTTGTCGAAAAGACAATGAGCTTCTCTCAACCATGCTTTATAGATCACATTGAGATCATGATCCATACATGCGTGTGGCTGCGGATTGTTGGTAACGGCAAACTGGTCAGCATTTAAAGCGATTACATCAAAAGGAAGCCGGAAGCGACGCACACTCGCTAATAAATGTTTGACGGCTTCTCTCCATGACAAACCGATATGTCCCTCGATGCGGTAGAAATTATTTCCTTCTACATCATATGATAATGGTTGTAGAATAAAATCGGTTGTGGAGTACTGATGGGCATGATAACTGAGATTGTGTGTGGCTCTTCCGGAATTGGTTTTAGAATAAGACCATTGCTCTATTAAATTGGGCTGACCTTGCTGCACTTTAAAATAGTATGGAATAGCTTTCGACGATAAATCAGCATCTGTTTGACTAGGAGTGATCCGGATTAATCTGGCAGGATTGGCACGGACCGGTAGTGGAGGTAACTCAAAATGATCAACCATCAATTGCATTCGTTGAAACAGCATTCTTACTTCTCTGCTCAATTCACGTTGCTCGAGTTGAGCAGGAGATGGCATGAAGTAGTGCCGGCATTGTCTGAGACCCGCCAGACGATCACCTTCCAATTCGCCCAGGAGAAGATGGTTTGGAAATATGTGTTGGTCAGGCAAGCAAATGGATCGCCACTTTTGTGCCTTTTCTCTAAACTCCTCATACGCAGCAATCAAGTCCCGTAGAAAGTCATAATAGTATTGGGTATACACGATTTGCTGTTGATGATAGTCGGAGGTTAATCTTGCTTGAATGGAAATCAATTTTCCTGCAAAGGGATCATTAGCTGGCAAACTGGCGATGGCAGGTTGATATGCAATCCAGGCAGATTGTAGTAACTTTTCCATGCGGTGAAAAAGAGAAGGGGATCCATCTGATTGCGTCTCCAGAAGAATACGACGATAGGCATCAAAAATTTCCATACCATTATTCATGCCTGTGTTGACCACATCGAGCCGCCGTATTTTAATCGAAGGCAAGCCGATTTGATTTATCAGATGCTCCCCCTCACTACGATTCACATAGGTTTCAGACATCAAATGGAGCGCGTCTGCATGGCGGATCAGTAATTTCCGAATGGTTACGGTGACTTGCTGACCTTTATCATCACAAGAATTAGGATTGCAATTTTTAAGATCATTGAGATGGTGCTCTGCAAACAGAAGAACCACTTTTCCAGTGACTGCACTTTGCGTAATAGGTGTTGTTTCTGGTTCTCCTGCAGGGAACAGTTCCCACAAATCTATGTTTCCGGATCCATTCCTAAATGGCGGGTAGGCTAATTGGGCCGGAGGTTGATATCGCTTAAAGGAGCTTAGTACTATTGCATCCTCCAACACTTCAGATTGTGTATCGGGTAGCGTGATGATATATCCTTCTGATGTCACTCCGACACCTTTAGAAATCTGTATGGAAGAAAAGTCATCTGCTACTGTAACATTCAGGCCACAGATGATTCCCATTCCAACCAGGTTGGTACGGGTCAGTCTGTTCTGTTCGTCGAGATGTAAATATAAATCATTCAGGTGTCGCTGGGTGAGAACCTGATTGGCCTCGAATACCGGAAAGATGAGATTCTTCGGAATCATGTCTAAGAAATTTTAATAGGGAATAAATAGATTAAGGGGGAGCACTAACAATACATAGTATTTTAAAAGTGATTTTAAACACCCCCGAGGTTGGCACTCCCCAGGCGCACTGGATTGATATCACTTCCATCATCGCAATCATGCAATGTAGCCGGAGGATAGACACTAGTCAGTTTGCTGAATAAATGTAAAACTTGATGCAACTGCAGCTGTACCGTGTATACGTGTAAATATTGTTCCTGGAAAAATGACTTTATGACTGCCAGCGATGGATGCGATTGGTTCAACGCAAGACAATTGATGCCAGTAGGGAAAGCCAAATCAAAAATTTCACTGAGTTCGGATTTTATCTCATCTGGTAAAAGAGAAGTTAAAGTACCATCTGAAAGCTTTGTTTGTTGGAAAAGGTAATAGGTCTGCCCAAAATGTTGAAGTACTTCACATTCGCAGTCCTCATAGCCAGCAGAGGGTGTGCATCCTAATTTCAGCTTATAGATCAGGGCCTTGAGTTTTTCCTGCATTCGGTGAGCTGACCAATCCATGATCCTATTCGCATCAACCCATTTTTCATAGGTGGTATAAAACTTATCGTATTGAAACCCATTCATGGTGATGCTTGCAAAATGAGCCACCATAAATTTTTCGATTTTTACCTTTAGTGGAAGCAATTGAATATCACAAGCTGATTCATTTTCTAACGTAGCATCAAATACATTTTGTTGAAACAGGTTTAATAACAAGGTCTTTACTTCCTCTGGTTTTTGCATCTCCTTCAATCGGGGTTGTATCCATGGTTGATAATGGATATCATACAGCTTTATCAACCTGCCAGCGCAGGCGCATGCTTGTTTGAAGGAAGGCTTGTCACCGGTAAGGGTGACGCCTTCATTTTGTAGTAGTTCAGCCAATGCCGTAGTGGATGGATGGCAGGGATCGAAGGTGTAGCCATCATTTCCGACCCAACAAGTCTTGATCAGTATATGCGCCGGTGCTTCTGATCTGATGGTTCGGTCGGCGTATTTTCTCATCTCCAGATTGGTATCAAATGGAGCTAACCAACCCGGTAGCACACAAGTCATTTGAAAAGAGTAGATGTCTTCCTCACCACATCCCTGACATCCTTGGGTCAGACAGACGGGCATTAGGGCGTCACCATAAAATTTCGGACGAAACAGATTGTGTTCGATTAACAGAATTTTTTCTTCCATTCCCTGGTCAAAACCCATCAACCTGGCTAAACGCTTGCGAAGAATTGGGTAATTACCTCCAGTGAGAGGTATCCGGTAATTGAAACTTTTGAAGCGATCCCTACTGATTTCGGGTACTGCGGCTAGAAAGCGTATTTTATCTTCAATCAGCTCAGCCGGCGCATGGGATAAGGAAGTATCCCATGCATGCATTGCCAGTGTGTAATCAGCAAATGACTCTCCAAAGCGAGCCATGAGGTGATCCAGAAATCGATTGCGTCTGTCATACCTAAGTTCATCTGTTTCGATAAGTTTGTGCACCTGCGTTTCATTTCCTGCTATACTTATGATCTCCTCTGCGTCTGCCAGCCACGTATGGCTGCGTAAATCCTGAATGAAATACGTGCGATCAACTGTACCATCAATGGAAAATAAATGATCGATGTTGGCAAGCTGTGCTAAATAATTGCTCAACAGCTGGTCATAAAAAATAAGGTATCCTTTCAATTGCTTAGCCTTTACTCGCCGCTCCGTGCTGACATAGTCAGGCAGCCCACTCGTGCCTACTCCATATGTTTGTGGCAGTAAGTGGCACACCGATTCATATGCTGCAATCGAGCGTGGTGAACCTTTGGGTATTTCGATATCCAATGCAGCCTCTTTCCACTTGGGCCTGTAGTTGCGGCCACGCAACATAGCCTGTATATCTTCCACTTCGTCCGGCCTGGCTAGAAATGGTAGATCCTGCTTAAAGAATAAAAATTTTGAGAGGGCTGCATACAACCTGGGTTGGCATCGATCCGCTATCCGCATGCTCCATTTGGCACTTATTTGATTTGGATTATTTCCGTGATCTGCATGTCCTTTTACCAGTTTACCTTCCTCATCGTATTTAGTGAGTAACAGATTCTTTACAGCATTCACCCCATCTATATCCATCAGCAAATTGATAATATCCGAGGTGCGTACTGCAGTGCGTAAGTTCGCCGCTTCGATGCTTTGTTGTGTAACAAACCCATGTACCAATTTAGGTCCCTGAAATATATCCTCCGACTTAAAGCCCCTCTCTTGCATTTCAGCCAGCGAATAGAAAGGTATTTCCGGATTAAAATATGTATCTATGGTATATAATATTTGGGCCAATACAGATTCTATATCTGCATCAGGTTTTAATTCAATGTCGGCGCATACAGCAATGTCTTCCACGCCTACCCGACCGATGTGGCAGAAATCTTCACACAAATTGCGATACTGCATCAGTGCAAGACGCGCTTCCTCAACGACTGTAAGTACTTTTTCTTCTTTAAGGAAATACAGGCCAAAAAGACTTTCAGGGTGATGCTTTATTAACTCCACTTCGATGTCCCCGGTATGTATGATACGTCGGGCTTCTTCAGATCCAAAAAATCGGAGTGCCACGTTTTGAAATTGAATTACTTTTTTATCAGGACCTGAACCAAACTCCACATCTGCAGTCAAATAGAAAACGTCATTCCATTTTCTTTGAAGATCAACATCGGTTATGACTTGCAGCACCTCTTTATAAATGTCCAATGCAATCAAACGGACCGCTGTTATCTCGTTCACTTTCCAACGTGTTTGTATCACACCATGCTCGTCCCGTGTATAGAACAACTCCTGCTGCGTAGAAGACCATTCAGGGAAACGCGCTTCAATGCCGATCTTTTCAAGTCGTAAAGGCTGGCCCAAAGGCTGAAAGGCGAAGTGGAAAGGAAATACAACCTTTCTGTTATTGAGATCTCCTAGTTGGTCATCTTGTTCCAATTCCAGTAGTGTGTCATAGTTTCCTTTAACTGTGACATGGTGGGAGATAGCGGGAGCAGGAGGTGGGGTAAATTGCAATGCGCTTTCCCCGCAATGAGCATACAAATTAGTTTCGCAAGGGCAATCTTTGCATATCAGCCATGCATTGCGAATGGCATCCAGATCGATGAGTACTCTACGATAGTCTGAAATGGTGAGCGGTGCATTGGTCAATATATTGCGGGCTGTAAAGAACGTATGTCCATCTGCGGCCTCACCGTTGGGTTTTCGTGCCAGCAGATCTTTCATATCCCAGCCCGTACGATAACTTAAATCCGTTATGGCATAGCATAAAGCTTCTAAAATAGTGATGCCGGGATCATGCGTATTGTAATCAGTCCATGATTGACTACCCATTTGCTCGATATACTCAAGCCCCTTCTGACGTAGTTGATGAAAGTCTTCCACTGTCAATAGCCTGGGTGACTTTGAAATTTGTGGAAGTGGTTTTACAATTTCCATGATGGATTTAATCAACAATTACAATGTTCACCTGCAAAATCCGAAACGGTAGAGGGTATGATTTGAATGGCATGTTCCACTGCATCGGCAGACACCAGGATAGAAATAGCAGTAGATGCTTCAATTTCTTCCATATCCCGTTGCCCCCGGTTGACTCCATTAATATCTATGATCTGATGAAAGAGCTTGAAATCGGTGAGATAGTCTACATAATCTCGCTCTTCTATGAAGTTGATCAACGTAGACTTATAAGCCTTTCCTCCAAAATGCAGTGCGTGATCCGGATCAAAGGCCCATGGCGTAAGAAATTTTACAATTTCCTGTTTCAATCTTGCAACATGAAAACTTTCATCCACGCCGATCCTGAATTTGACACACATAGAAACACGAATAGGCTCGAACACAGGATTGATGACATGTAACTTTACATGACAGGAAATATATTTTTTCAAAAAATCTTCAATGGCTTCCAGTTCACCCAGACTCACATAAGGCCTCAATGGATTGGAGTGTTGTTGTTGCCGGATATTAGGAATGGCTACAATGGTGGTATGGCCTGGTGCCAATTCATTATAATGACCAAATCCGGTCGGTGTAGGAGTGAATGAAGTATGATTCAAACATTTGACTTTGTAGATTTTTGGGAAATTTTCCAGCACAAGGCGTTCATAATCCCAGGCCATGATGGCGCGATGCTTATGCCGTAGCCTTTCTGCTGTACGGGTGGAAAAATGGGATTGCGTTTCCTTCCCTCTTCCTCCAAAGGAAGCAAAAGGTTGTTCGATTTTTTTAATAGCCGCTAATGGTTCCTTCAACTTAGTGATAGTACCTGGTGGTACATGTGCTTCTGAGAAGTTGGCTTCATTTTGATGATCTTTAAAACGTACCATTATGGCTTGGGCTGCTACTGCCAACAATTTGCAAATGGCTTCACTTGTAGTCGCCACCAGGCTGCCATCCTCATTCCTGATTCGCGGTATGGCGGCACGTAGCCAATGTTGACCTGCAGGCATCAAGGTGTTTTGATTGGTGGCTTTGCGGGGAACTGAAAAGGTAATGATCCCCGAGTGCAGGAGATGTCCTGTCTGATCATTTACTTCTTCCTTCTTAAATGCAAACCATTCATTATTCGATAGGAAACTCCAATGAATATGATGATCTGGTTTGTTGATGCGCGGATCAGCGCTTCCATCGGCTATCTGGAAAAGTAAAGCTAGATTCTGCGGTAGATGAAGATCAGCAATGCCGATATAAAATTCAGCCTCGTGCTGCGTATCCTCATTTCTTGGCTTGGTTTCACTTATAACTTTTGTCGTCAGGTCAGACGACTTTACTTGAGAGATTAGAGCAGGCGCGTGTATTGAAAATGAAGCAGATGCTCCGCAATTTTCATCCTGATGTAATAAGCCTGTCTTGAACTTTGGTAATAGAGATATTAAATTGGCTGAAAGAATTTGACGATGTTGCTCTGCATAACCAAAAGGTGTAAGGTGGTAAAACCGGGTCGAACGATTTTGGAAGGCTTGCTTATTTTCTCCAGGAAGAAGAATACAAGTTGCTTCATAAGTCAAGGTGATACTTTCGATCAGTGGCACTAATGGCAATACAGGAACAGAGATATTTGCACTTGGATCTGCTACTTTGGCAGCTATGTAGTCGAGGAGCTTGGTTTGATAAGTTGACTGACCCAGATCATCTTGTAATTGGAATGATAAAAACCCATTCACCGAAGCAGGGCCATATGATGCAGCTGGTTCAAAACGATAGGGAATCGTTTCATCTATTTGAAATCGCACCTGAGTGGTTGACCTTTCCATTAAAGCAATGGAAGGAGAAGCTCGTAGGCCTTTGAATACTTCCCAATTTCCATTCTTCAAATGCAATACATCCACAAGAGTATTACTATTTGTACTCTGCCATTTAATGGTCAGTTGATTTTCTTCAGAAGTCAAGTGTTTTTGAAACATTTCATCATAGCCAACAATAAATCTCGCCCCTCTCCTGGGTACTGGACCAAAAGGTTGGAAAGGTTTAGTCGATGCAACTACACCGATGTCATTGGCCAATTGCAGATTTCGAATACCTGATACCTTCACAGTCAGCCGGATGTCTTGCACATCGATATGTTCAAGGATGGCATATCCATATTTCGCCTGTGCAGATTGCTTAAGAATCACTTTCATGACTGGTAATCCTGGTGGTATCATGGCGCCGTGCACTTTTTGTGTGCATGGCACTATGGCTGGCTGGTCCCCTTCGACCTTACATTGTATATACACTTTCTGACCCAATTTCCAACAGGCCAATAACTTGCTGTCTATCCATGTTTTCTCGCCGCTGAACTTGATTTTAAAAATGTCACCCAGATCTTCTAATCGTTTGTTCGGCTGGTTACCTTTTGCATCTGGCTTTGTATTTTTCTCTATTTTCGGAAATGGACTATTGATCTCCAGGGTGACTATTCTTTTTCCTTCTTGCATGAAGAGATAGTGAGAAGCAATTGCAAAACCCATTTCGGCCAATGGCATACGAATAGCATCAATGACGCCTCGCTCAAAATGTTTGTTTGCAAAAGGATGCCATTGCAGATCAGGGGACAGGAGTGGGGCTCCTCTTCCATCTGTTGAGTTCGAAACGGGAGAAGCATAAAACCTTCCGTCATCAAGAGCCGGCATTCGATCTCCTGATCTCCTGTCATACCGGAATAACGAACAAAGGGATTGTGCTTTGGCTTTATTCGCTACGAAGTCCTGCATGCTTTCAAAAAAGACATCCTTTCCTGCCTGGTCTTTACCTCCCTTAAAGAGCGTTCCCTTTGGAATCAATTGTGTGTCTGCATGTTTCGCCAATTCGATTGTCAGATGAGCATAATTTGGCAGCGATGATCGAAGTTGCAGCTTCAATATCTCTTCATAATAATAGCGTAAATGCTGATCCTTGAGTTTATTCAGGTTTTGTCTTGCTTCCTGAAATAAACGAACAAAGGACAAAAACAAAGTGTAGTGTGGAGCGTGATCTGATTGGTTTAAAAACACATGTGCCAAATGCTGAGTTGCTTCTTCGATTAATTTGGAATAAGCCTTCAGAAACAAATTGAAAATAGCTTTGAACAGCGCATGACCTGTAGCATGCTGTAGTCTTTCGAACATAGTTGGTGGCAGCGGATGGCCATAAATCAATCCATCACCCGGAGCTATATCACTTGTTTTTTGCGCTATAAAATCGTGCCATGCAAGTCCCGGTGGAGACCATGCATCACTAAATGACTTTTGCAATACTACATCAAAGCGGATCACCGTTTCACTCATGATTTCGAAGTCCACCGGAGCAGAAAGATCAATATCACAACGTAGTGTAATGGGATCGATTTGCTTTCGGGCAAACTGATAATAACCGATAAGTTGATGAAAGGCAGGCACTAATTGTGTAGTAATAAGATTCTCAAGGGAAGATTTGATGGGTGCATTTGGTGAGAGATGTTGGCGCATACGCTCCATCTGCCAGACTAAGGTTCCCACGATATTAAAGAGATTTCCAAATGACTTGGACAATAAATCCTCCTGATGCCGCAAATGAACATTTTGTAGCGTTAATAAACCATATCGTGTAAATTGTTGAAACTGACGTGCATCCTGTGTAGCAGCGAGGGCGAGAGCAGCTACACCATTCGCCTTAAAAAATCTCTCCCATGTTCCTGGATAAGGCGATTGTACATCTGCAAAATAAACAAGCTCCGCAAATCTCGCAGCAAGGACGATATCGTCTGCAGCTTCACGTTCATCGATGTCTACATAATCAGATGCCATGGCATGAAACGCACGACCATCCTGATGTACGCCACTTCGATCGATACGTAGTGGATTAAGTTTGTTTGAACAATCACCAGTCATAGATCCCAGTAGAAAAAATTTATAAACTCAACCGATGAGAAATCCCTATAGCTTAGCATTTGTTGCTTCTGCTTTGTAAAATGGAAATACGAGGTTATGCCGGGTATTTGTACTCTTTATGGAATAAGAAACTTCTATTAGTATCGTTCCTTCCAGTTCATTATCAGAATGAAAGTCGATGCTATGCAATCGAATCCTTGGTTCGTAGAGCAGTATGGCTGTTTCCATGGTGTCTTTAAGTAGGGTCTTTGCCCGGGTATCCAATGACTCAAACAACATAGGATCCAGGTTGCAACCGTATTTAGGAAACATCACACGCTCTCCGGGTATCGTAGAGAAAAGAATTTCCAAACTACTTTGGACATCAGTGATGTGCTCCGACATGATGACTTCCCCTTTGGCACTATTAAATAAAGGTGGAAAGGACCAGCCTCTTCCAAGAAAACTTTGATTGGCCATCTCATTTTAACTTTGAACCAGGATATCTGAGTTTAAAAAATGGTTTGGAAGATGGATAAGTGCATCTCATCAACCGATCTTTACGTTGAGCGCACCAGGAGGAGAAATAATACCTCCACTACCGGTGGGATCACCTACTCGCGCCGCGAAAAGTCCGTCGATCTTTACAGTCAGGGATCCTTTTGCAATGGCATCAAGTGTACATGTGTCTCCAACCCGCGCTGCTGGAAATCCACCAATGAAGACTGTAGGCAGATCAGTTCTGATGATTGGTATTGGATTGCCTGAAGTCGCAGGACTGGAGATCATATCAGTTACTCGTGCTGCATTCATAGTCACATAAATGGTTAGATCATGAATTGATTAACACCTGGCCACCTTTGATGATAGTTGATATACTGCCTTCCACCGTTGTTGATGCATTCGCTTTGAGGGTAGCTCCGCTTGATCCTTCTGCAGTGAATTCACTTTTCGCCTTGAGCGTGATATTGAGCCCTTCCATCAGTATATCGTTGGCCGCTTTCAGGGTGAGATCACTTTTGCTTTCGATGAGGATGCCCTCTCCATTCATCACGATTTGGTTTTGATGTTGATCCTGTATAAGAATGCTTTCATCATCCTCTGTCAGTATCAATTTATTCCCTGCAGGTGTATCGATGGTAGTGATTTTCTTTTCATCGTTAAACCATAGGCGCATGCCACTTCGTGTCACCAGGCCTTTCAAGTGATTAGTGTCTTTGGGTTGATGAGGAGCAGGCTTCGCACTACTATGCAGCATTCCCAACACTACTGCATAGCGGGGATCATCATTGACGAATCCGACGATGACTTCATCTTCAATTTCAGGACGAAAAAAACTACCGCGATCTTTGCCTGCATCTAGTGTTGCTATGCGTGCCCAAATTCCCTCTGCTTGCGGGTTGATGATGGGCATTCTGACTTGAATACGATCCTCACCTTCAGGATCTGATTCGATTTTGGTGACCACAGCGATATGAAGGCCGCTGATAGGTGGCAACAATCCACTGGCTTTAGGGGGTTGTAAATCAAATTGCTGAAAGTGCCACTCAGGTGACAAACCAAATTGAATATCTGTCGTCCATGAACCACGGTTGACTTCATGCCTCACACCACTGACCCACAGATTGCCTTGAAATCGCTCGGCCAATTTTGCAATCTCCATGACCATTCCAGGCTTGATCGTGGATAATCCTTCAATTTTTACACGGCCACAAGTTTTGGCCATTCGCTGGCGCATTAGTTTGGTGTCAGCCCATAGCTGTTGTTGCGGTTCTGTCAGGGAGCCACTGTGCCAAATATTTTCATCGCGTTTTCCGATGGCTTGTTGCAATGTATTAAAATCAAGATTGCCTACTTCGTTCAGCGATGGTTCTTCAGCAGGAGTCGATCTTATTTTTTGATCTGCCGGATTCCAGGTTATGGCGGTGGTAGATTGTACCTGATGCCTGGCATCAAGTTCCGCATCTAATTCCAGAATAGTGTGGCCATAACTCGCCGTGACGACAGGGCTTTGGGTGAAGTCAGGTTTTCCAATGGTGATTTTCCCTTTATCAACGTTGCAGAAGAAACCATTGGCTTCACAGCGCGTAATGATGAAATCCCAATGGGTTGATTCAAACTGCACCATTTCCGGGTGCTTGATGGAAGTGGCCTCTACCTTTCTTTGGAAGCCAAACTGATCAATTAAAGTTTCCATGACCTCACTATCCTTCAGATCCGTATGATATCCACTGACTTTGTCAATAGCCATCTTGAAAACCTCATCGCGGCATTCAATGATCAGGTAACTCGCACGGTCACGGATCTTGATCTGCTGACTGATGATGATTCCTTGAAAAACAATCTCCTGCGCAGAAGGACTTCCCAGCTGTATTTCAATTTTCTTTCCGGGTACTAATTCCTCTCTATCGCTACTGGTAAAAGTTTGCTTGGAAGGGCTGCCGTCCAGGTACTGGAGTTTTGCTTTTGGAATCCGGTTGACTTCGGTGATAATCTCCATATTCATCATCAAATAGGATGAATCCAATTCCTTTCCATCAATTAAGATAGAAAAGCCAAGTACCCCTAATGAGATGGGCTGTGGTGTTTGTCGCTGATCGGCCATTGGAATTTAAGGCGTAGTAGTCTGCGTTTTACTTAATGGAGGAAAATGTATTTCGGTCCCCGGTTTCATATTCCTAAAGTGGATAAGTTGGTTGTATCGCGCCACTTCCAGATAATATTTCGAATCACCATAGATCTGATGGCATAATAAAGGAAGGGTCTCTCCTGATTTTACTGTGCGTATGTGTGTGAGGTCGGGGGATTCCTTTCCATCCTTTGCAGCACGCTCTTCATCAGACATGCTTTCCTTGAAGGTAGCCTTGGCTATGGCTCTTATTGGCGTTCCATCAGAGTTAAAGAGTTTGTATTGAATGTTGAGTGATGTTAATTTTCCCTTGAATAGTCCAAGTTTTTCTCCCCAAACCAATTTTATTAATGGAGGTTCATGGGTTTCTCCGTTTAAAGTGTAAAGCACATCATGCATGTGCGAAATTTCCGCTACGATGTCATTTTTTCTTTTCCCATCGATGATCCCTGTACTATCAAAAAGAAAATCAAATGTCATCTCCCTAGCTTCTGTATATTGGTATTTCAAATGCTTGGCACTATTGCCTGTAGCTGGTATATCTTCATACTTCAGTTTATAATCCATTGTATAGGATTCCGGATTGATCAGCACTTCCATTTTGAGTTCCTTCCCTTTGAAGGAGATCACGTCTGTCGTATTGTCATCTGCATGTGCGGTAATCAACATCTTAGTCAACTTCCCTAGTGGATCAACAGGTTTCGGAATCGGTATTTCTGGCATATGGATTGTATTTTCTGAAAAGTAAAAACTTAGCTATGGCTAACGTTCTTTCCTGATTTTAATCTGGTTGAAAACATTTTCTGCACATTGCTCCTGAATCTCCTTTGTTTTTTCTTCTTCCATCTTAACGGTGGTGGATGCGGATGGCGTTGATCCTGCAGGCTCTTTCGCAGGATTTACTTGTATTCTGATAAATAGCTCTTTGATCTCTACAGGCATATTTAGCTAATTAAAATTGAGAAAGAGACAGACTAAAGTGAATCAAAATGGTGGCAGTACTTCAAAATATCGATAGGTGAGCTCGAGATTTTCGATGACTACATTGTTTTCATTTGCATTGAAGTCACTGACAGACCACTTCTTAGGGATCGCTTGTACGACATTCCAGGCTTTCAGAGGCATGTGCAGTTCGTTGAGCAAAATGATGGTGATATCCGTTGGCATAAAGTCACGATCACGAAATGCACTCATACACCAACGATATACGGCTGATCCAGCAACAACAAAACCTCGCTTTAGGACCAGGTCACTATATTTGGTTCGGACAGGCAGTTTGTGTTCAAACCGGTTTTCGCCACCCTCCTTGTAGGTCTCGTAATCGTACTCCACAGATAATCCTGAAACAGATTGAAAACCTACGTCCATCACATTGGATGTGAATCCAAACTTGACCAGGAAGTGAAACCCTGTAGGTGGATAATACAACTCCGGCATTATTGGTCATTTTGTACTACGAGGCCTTCGTGGGCAATCTCCACAGTTTCGATTGCTACCTCGTTGCCATCCGCTTTTAGATCAGTAAACTGTACTTTGATAGGATAGGCACGATCGACTTTCCAGGTGATGACAGGCTCATGCGTTTCATTGAGCAGGCTGATGATGAGATCGCGACGATCGACTTGATTAAACTGTATGGTATTGAGCCATTTAAAGAGTTCATTATCGCCTCTGAAGGACCCTTTTTTCATCGTAATATTGGAAAACTTGTGTAAGCCTGGTTGTTTGATCTTCCAGGGAACCAAAAAGTCACCTGCACGATATTCGATGACCTCGATTTGATGATCCAGGCCGGTGACTTCAGTAAAGCTCATTTTAGCATTTCCGCATTGCACCTGGAAATGAAACTTGGTTAATGGATATTCAGTCATGTTGAGAATGATTTTAAATGAAGGAAGTGAAAAATGTAATCAGCGGCTACAGAGTCGCTTGAAAGCGAATCGCGGTTGATCAGGATTCTGCCATTTTGTGAGAGAAACGTAGAATGATAAACTCAGCAGGTCTCACCACAGCCATACCTATCTCGATGATCAGCCGGCCTTCGAGGATATCGATGGGTATCATAGTCTTCCCTAAGCCGACATTGACATAGTAAGCATGTTCAGGTTTTGCACCTTGTAAAGCTCCTGCGCGCCATAGCGTATTCAGATAATTTTCAATCATTGCCTGCACGCGCACCCATATGTTAGCATCATTGGGCTCGAAGACGAATTGTTCAGTAGCTTTCTTAGTGCTCTCTTCCACCATATTGAAGAAGCGACGTACGCTGATATATCTCCATTCATTGTCATTACCTGCAAGGGTGCGCGCACCCCAGACCAATACGCCCTTGCCTGTGAATGTGCGGATGACGTTGATCGATTTTCCGGCATTGACATCGACATTCATAGAGGCTTGATCTGCATGGGAAATGACGACATCAGGCTCGATAACATTATTGAGGCTTTCATTGGCAGGAGCTTTCCACACACCACGCGAATTGTCGACGCGAGCATAAATGCCTGCGATAGCACCACTTGGCGGAAGTGTATTCCATTTCGCTCCGATTTGAGTCAGCAGATTCTTATAGAGACCAAATCTGGCAACCAATGCATCATCAAATGCAATCTCATACCCGGTAGCAACCTGGAGCAGTCGTTGCACAGTACCTGTAAACCCGGACGACATTAATTTGAGGTTATCGCGAAGCTTATCCTGCACTGCTTTTTTCTTTTCATCCGCACCTCCTGTAGCAGCAGATAAGATGCCTGCATAATAAGTCTCATCTGTGCCATCTGTCGCAGTGAGGTCGGTTATGACAGGGCTAAAAAACTCCCGCATTTCTTTAAATGGCTTATCTGCTGGTGCAGAGATCATCTTTAATGCATTATCAGCGATTGCCTTATCTGCTGCATTGATATGGGTGATCATCCTGGTCACCATGGTGTGATATACCGGATTGATCGTTGCGCTGCCCCATTGATCCAAATCATCTGCCAGCTTAACATCGCTGAATTTTGCCTTCTCCGCTGCAGCCAATGGTTTGACTTTTCCGAGTAACAGGAAACAATGTGCCATATATTTGAGTAAGTCTTTGAGAGCCGTACTTCTAGCTGCATTATTTGCGACTGCGGGATTTATTTTAGTGTAGGCTTCAAACAGTTTCTTCATTTCTTCTTCTGGCGAAACGGCATTCGAGGCAGTGAGTAATTCAGTTTTCGTTTCCGTAGTGATATCATTGACCAGCTTGATAGAAGACTTAAGCATATCAACAGCCCTCACTATATCTGTATCTGTTGTTTGCCCATTAAGGTCAAAAGAATCAAAAACAATATCTCTAAACCGAAATACACGTGGCAGATTGGTTCTCAGCCAAGGAGCATAGGCTGCTCCATACTTCAATTCTGAAATACCGATATTGTCGCGAAACTGAGTTACCCTGTCTTCGAAAAGTTCTCCATTCTTCAATGGATCAGCAGGTAATAGATCACAGATAGTAAACCGGTCCTTCAATTCCGCACATTGTGCAATGGCTTGTTGTTGCCAAACATACAGGTCCTTGTTGTCGAGTGAAACTGCATCGGGTGCAAGAAGCAAGGTAGGTTCATCCACCTTGGCGATCTGTTGAAGGCCTAAACTCAAGGGGGACAACTCTACCTTTCCATCCTTATAGGACCCAATGGATACGATATAGCACCGTCCTCCACCATTGGCAAAGTACATCCGTAAGGCGTCATACAGGTAAAATCGCTTTCCTGCATCTGGCACCACGGCGGTAACCTCTGTGCCAGTAATACTCACCTTAACTTTCTGAGGAGCATCCTTTCCAAAGTATGCTTCATACTCTGCCATGGATTTGATCAAGGTCGGTTTGTCCTTCATGGATTCACCATTCCGCTCAGCTTTTTCAGTATACCCGATAAAAGCTGGAATGGCAGTTTCCACCTGAGCGATGGAGGGAGGGAATTTTGAAATTTCTTGAATGTAAACCCCGGGGGTTTTGTAAGCCGTTGACATGATATAAGAGAATTATGATGTTGATGAAATGAAATGACTATCGATAGGTGATTGAAATCACTCGCTTTATCTCCTCAGAAGAAGTTAACTCTGTATGGATGTTTTGTGTAGAGGGTTTAAACGAACCAGGCTCCGAATTCTTAAAAAAAGTCAACCCATGTGCCTGGGTTGATATGCTGATGGATAAACCGGTTCTTGCATTTCGTTCTTCACGAAAGGACATTCGATTACGAAATCGGATTTCAAATTTCGGGCTAGCAGCTTTGTTGTTATTGTCATACAAACCAAATGGTGCTCCATTACCTAATCGTTCAATGCGAATTACTGCATACACGTCTGTTGGTGTGTCAGGCTGCATCTTGATGCCACGGGCAGGAGCACCTGTCCATTCGGGAGACGATTCGATCAGTGGAATATCTTTTTGTTGCATAAAAACAGGTGAGGTACCCAGGGGTCCGATTTCTTGCCAATCACTATGAGGTGGCTCCTCTGTAGTGTCGCTGTTCGCTTGATAGATGATTCCATTGTGCTTGACGATGGACTCTGCCTGATAGGGTCCACTACCAGTGGATGCATATTTAGTTGTGAGATAATTGATACCTCCGTTATCCTCCACATGTAGATTTGAAAACGCAAACACTCCAGATTTGAATACATACTTTTCACCCGTGAAAGGATTGGTTATCTGATGTAGCTTCTGCGGCTGTAACGTGAGGGGTGTATAAATTAAAAAGGAAGGATCCTTAATAAGGATATAGAACGAAAAGACGGCATCACTTTCTACTATAGTCGAATCAGGCGCAGTCACTAGAAAACCACAGCCGGTCTGTATGCATCGGGCACCGTATTGTCGAAGTAAATGAGTCGTCTCAGCAGTTGGGATGATCTCGAGTATGTTTTGCACATTGTATCTAAGCAGCCTTTGTTCTTTTAGTTGCGTATCATCTATCTGATCAAAAACAGTAGCCCCCTCATCAAGCCAGTAATGGTGAAGGATGTGAACCTGAAATAGGCTAGTAAACTGATGGGAG